>JASEGX010000049.1 GCA_030017815.1 Thermodesulfobacteriota bacterium
TGGCTATTAGAAGGGGCGTGGCAATCAGCGCGGTTATTATACGTTTAAGGTGCTGCATAGCCACCCTTAACCTGTTCACTGGTCAGGCCAAAACGCCTCTCTCTTTCCTGGTAATCCAGAAGGGACCTTATAAGGTCCTCCTTACGGAAGTCCGGCCATAAGACGTCGGTGATATAATTTTCTGTATAAGCCATTTGCCAGAGGAGAAAATTGCTTATGCGATATTCGCCGCTTGTTCTTATAAGGAAGTCCGGATCAGGTAGTCCGGCGGTGGCGGTATCCAAAGCCTGGCTTATATATTCTTCGCTTATTTCATCTGGTAGTAAGATGCCCTGTTTTACCCTGCGGGCGATCTCCCGCACGGCACGCACGATCTCATCACGGCCGCTGTAACTTAATGCCAAGGTGAGCACCATATCCTGATTAGATTCTGTTTGTTTAATCGTACGCAACAAGACCTCATAAACAGGACGGGGGATCTTTTTTATCTCCCCGATAGCCCTTAGCGATATTCCATTGGTGAGCATCTCCGCCAGTTCTTTTTCTAAATAATCAGAAAGGAGACCCATAAGGGCATTGACTTCACCTGGCGGGCGTTGCCAGTTTTCCTGAGAAAAGGCATATAAGGTAAGAAACTTAATCCCTATTTCCCGACAAGTCCGGACTACCTCGCGTACAGATTCAACACCTTGCCGGTGACCGGCAATACGGGGCAAAGAACGCGATTTAGCCCAGCGTCCATTTCCATCCATGATTATGGCTAAGTGCCGGGGCAATTTTTTTGGATCTAACAACGGACTATCTGAATGAGGCAAAGTCTGTGACCCCTGCATCGAGAGATAACTTAGGGAATGACCGGATAATTTCCAGGGAGAGAAAATACACTTAAATGGCTATTTATTAAAACGCCAATATCTCTTTCTCCTTTTCAGCGTAAAGCTGCTCCACCTTTTTAATATAATTATCTGTTATCTTCTGTACCTCTTCCTGCACAGCAAAGGATTCATCCTCTGAAATTACCTTTTCTTTTTTTAAATCCTTAAGTTCTTCATTGGCATCGCGGCGTATGTTCCTAAGGATAACCCGATATTCCTCGGTAGTCTTTTTAACTAATTTAACGATCTCTTTCCGCCGTTCTTCTGTAAGAGGCGGTATGGCTATCCGTATAATTTTCCCGTCATTTGCCGGTGTAAGCCCCAGTTCTGATTTAAGTATAGCCCGCTCAATATTGGCCAGGGCGTTAGTATCCCAGGGCTGAATAGTAATAAGCCTGGGTTCTGGTACGGTAAGAGAGGCCACTTGGTTAAGCGGCAACATGGAGCCATAATAGTCCACCTTAATGCCGTCAAACAGAGAAACAGATGCCCTTCCGGTACGCACCCTGGCCAGCTCATGCCTAAAGACCTCGATGGTCTTTTCCATTTTAGACTTTAAATCTTTTAAGACTTCGTCCTTCATGGTTCGGCGCCCTGCACTGTTGTTCCGACTAGTTTTCCAAGAATAGCTTTTTTAATATTTCCTTTTTTTTGAATATTAAAGATTATTATAGGCTTTTGATGATCCATAGCTAAAGAAATAGCCGTGGCATCCATAACGCGTAATTTTCTCTGTAATACATCCAGGTAGGTCAAGTTGCGAAACATCCTGGCCTTTTTATCTTTAAGAGGGTCCCGGTCATAGACCCCGTCAACTCGCGTGGCCTTAAGAATAACATCGGCGTGAATCTCCATGGCGCGAAGGGCGGCGGTGGTGTCCGTGGTAAAATAGGGGTTACCGGTACCGGCTCCAAATATAACCACCCTCCCTTTTTCCAGATGCCGGATCGAGCGCCGTCTTATGTAGGGTTCGGCTACTTCCCGCATCTCAATAGCGGTCTGCACCCGGGTCTGGACACCCTTTTTTTCCAGGGCATCCTGCAGGGCCAGGGCATTTATCACCGTAGCCAACATGCCCATATAGTCGGCAGAAGCCCTATCCATACCCTGGGAAGCGCCGGCTATGCCCCGAAAGATATTGCCGCCGCCAATGACCACCGCCAGTTGTACGCCCAGGCCCATTATCTCTTTAATCTCTTCGGAGATAAAAGTCAGGACATCGTGGCTTATGCCAAATGATTGACCGCCCAACAGGGCCTCACCGCTTAATTTTAGCAAGACTCGTTTATACTTGGGGGTCATCAGACCTATTCACCATTTTCACCGAGATGATACCGCGTAAAACGCCGAATAGATACGTTTTCTCCGGTCTTGGTTATTAACTCATTTAAAACGTCCTGAATGGTAAGGTCGGGATCGCGGACATATTTCTGCTCCAAGAGGCAGATTTCACCATAATATTTCTCTATTCGTCCTTCAACTATCTTGTCCAGGATCTTCTCCGGCTTTCCGGTTTCAACAGCCTGGGCGCGGTAAATCTCCTTCTCTTTTTCTATTACCGCGGCATGGACATCCTCTCTGCGAAGATAAAGAGGATTGGCCGCAGCGATATGCATGGCTATATTCTTAACAAATTCCCGGAATTGGTCTGTCTTGGCCACAAAATCTGTTTCACAGTTGACCTCTACCAACACGCCTATCTTGCCGCCGGCATGGATATAAGCCTGAACAGCTCCTTCGGTCATCGCCCGGCCCGCGCGTTTAACAGCCACGGCCAATCCCTTTTTGCGAAGGTAGGCAATTGCCTTTTCCATATCTCCCTGGCATTCCTTAAGGGCTAACTTACAATCCATAATGCCCGCATTGGTCTTGTCGCGTAATTCCCTTATAGTATTTGCCGAAATTTCCACTATACTTACCCCCTTAACAAATAGACGTCCCCAAAATTAACCTTCATCCTCTGCTGAGGCCGCGAATGTTTCTTCTTGTAGCCCAGTATCCCCTTCCAACGCCACCGTCTCGGTCTCGGCCGCAGTTTTATCAGTTACGGCCTGAAGGGCCTCCTCTAAACGCCCCTTGCCCTCTAAGCAGGCATCGGCTATGCGTGAGGTGAGAAGCCTGATAGCCCTTATCGCATCATCATTTCCGGGTATACGGTAATCAATCCCGTCAGGATCACAATTAGTATCAACAATAGCAACAATGGGGATACCCAGCTTTCGGGCCTCGCTTATGGCAATATACTCCTTCCTGGGATCAACTACAAAGAGTGCCCCGGGCAATTTTCCCATTTCTTTGATGCCCCCCAGTGATTTTTCTAATTTAACAATCTCCTTCTCCATTTGAAGGATTTCTTTCTTTTTAAAGCGCTGGATGCTTCCATCCTCTTTCATGGCTTCCAGAGTCTTCAGGCGGTCGATGCTTTTACGGATAGTCTGGAAATTAGTTAGAGTACCGCCCAACCAGCGATTGTTCACATAAAACATACCGCAGCGGTTGGCCTCTTCTGCAATAGACTCTTGGGCCTGTTTCTTCGTCCCCACAAATAAAACAGGTTTTCCCCCGGTCGTCGCCTGCACAATAAAATCATAAGCAGTCTTGAATAATTGCACGGTCTTTTGCAGGTCAATAATATAAATACCATTTCTAGTGCCAAAAATGTAAGGTTTCATCTTGGGATTCCACCGCCTGGTCTGGTGACCAAAGTGGACCCCGGCTTCTAATAATTGTTTCATGGTAACATAAGACATAATATTCCTCCTGTTCCTTGGTTAGCTCCACCACCCTCCGCATCTCACCGTTAACCCGCCCAGAGGCGGACACCAAGGCTAATCAGAGGGTGTGTGTATTTAAAACGTTGCTTTTTAACACAAAAATGCCGTCTTTGCAATTAAAATCAAACAGTTCTCAAAAAGGGGTTATATACTAATCAGCTACGATATGAGGCATTTATACGTACATAATCCGCTGACAGGTCGCATGTCCAGACGTTAAAATCAGAAGAACCTCTGTCCAGGTCTATGTGCAGGATAAATTCTCCCTGACGCATAGCCCCGGTAGCCGCCATTTCTGCCGCCTTCCCGCAACCCAGGCCGTTTTTGACCAAGGGGAACGTATTTATGACAATGCTCACCTGTCCCGGATCGAAGGGAACACCGGACCTTCCCAGGGCGGCCATGATTCGCCCCCAGTTAGCGTCTTCCCCAAACAGCGCTGTCTTTACCAGGCTGGAGTTAGCCACGGCGTAAGCGGCGTTACGGGCCTCGCCAACAGTGCCGGCACCGGTGACACGAACTTCCACCAGCTTTGTGGCTCCTTCGCCATCCCGTACGATCATTTTGGCCAGGTCTATAAGAAGCTCGCCCAGCAACCTTTCAAAAGTACTTCTGTCCGCAGAATCATCAAGATTTATGCACTTATTATTGGCTTCGCCACTGGCCAGGATTATCACTGAATCGTTAGTGCTCATATCTCCATCTACCGTGATCCGGTTAAAAGACAGAGAAACCGCGCGATGCAAAGATGCCCTCAGGGCATCAGCCCTTATGGCGGCGTCAGTCATTACAAAACAAAGCATGGTAGCCATCTGCGGCATAATCATCCCTGCCCCCTTGGCTATAGCCACCATATGGATGGGAACGCCGTCGATATTACCTTCGCGAAAGGCTATCTTGGTCATCTTATCTGTAGTCAGGATAGCCCGGCTGACCTCAGGCAGTCGATTCGGTGCAAGGGACTGCGCCAGGCGGGGGATGGCCTCTTTAATCCTCTCCATAGGCAGGAACTGACCAATAACGCCGGTCGAGGCCACCAGTGCCAGGCCTTCTTTTATCTTCAAATGTTTAGCCAGAACCCGCGCTGACTCCCGGGCATCCTCCAGCCCTTGCTCCCCGGTACAGGCATTAGCATTCCCGCTGTTTACAAGGATGGCCTGAGCCGCTCCCCGGCGCAGGCGCTCCCGGCTTATAGTGACTGGTGCAGCCTTGACGCGATTTCTGGTAAATACGCCTGCAGCTACGGCCGGCTTCTCAGCATAAATAAGCCCTACGTCCAAACGCCCCGGCTTTTTGATGGAGGCCTCGGTAGCCGAAAATAAAAAGCCTTTTATCTGCAGGTTATTTTTTTCCACAGCACTTCTTATATTTTTTGCCGCTGCCGCACGGGCAGGGTTGATTACGCCCGATTTTTTCGGCCTGTCGCCGCACAGGTTCTTTTTCTCCTTCTCCTTCGTCACCACGGGTTAAAGAGAACTCCTGCCTTTTAGGACGCTGATAATCCTCTAAATCCGCCTCTCCGGCCAACTGAACGCGGAAGAGGGTAGAAACCGCCCCTTCTTTTATGCGTTCTACCATGGCCATAAACATTTCGTACCCTTCTCTTTTATATTCCTGTAGCGGGTCTTTTTGTCCATAACCACGGAGTCCGATTCCCTCTTTCAGGTGATCCATGTTGAGCAGGTGATCTTTCCAGAGACTATCTACGGTCTGTAAGGTAATAAAACGCTCCAGAGAGCGAAGCGTTTCCGGACCGAAATCTCTTTCCTTGGCTGCATACGCCTCTTTTGCCTTGGCCAGCACCAGCTCTTCCAGTCTGTCCCGGTTCAATTTACGGACTTCTTCGGGGGCAAAGGATAGGTGAATCGAAAACTGGCTGTAACACCGATCAGCCAATCCCTTTAAATCCCACTCTTCCGGCAGACTCTTTTCGTCCGCCACGGCATCCGCCATAACTGAAACAATATCTTCTATCATTTCTCCGATATATTCCTGCAAGTTATCGCTGCCCAAAATTTCGCGTCTCTGCCTGTATACAACCTCCCTTTGCTGGTTCATGACGTCGTCATATTCCAGGAGCCGTTTTCTGATCTCGAAATTCTGCGCCTCTACTTTCTTTTGCGCATTTTCGATGGCTTTAGAAACCAGGGTGTGTTCAATGGGTTGGTCTTCTTCCATACCCAGTTTGTCCATGATAGAGGAGATACGTTCCGAACCGAATATGCGCAAAAGGTCATCTTCCAAAGAAAGATAAAACCGCGAAGAACCCTGGTCGCCCTGACGTCCGGCCCGGCCGCGAAGCTGATTATCAATACGCCTGGCCTCGTGTCTCTCGGTGCCCACAATATGCAACCCGCCTAACCCAGGCACACCCTCGCCGAGGACAATATCCGTACCCCGGCCGGCCATGTTCGTGGAGAGGGTTACGGCCCCTTGCTGCCCGGCCCGGGCCACAATCTCCGCCTCCTTTTCGTGGTGTTTGGCGTTGAGCACGGAATGCCTGATGCCTTCCTTGCGTAAGAGGCTGCTCAAGCGTTCTGACTTCTCAATCGATATAGTTCCCACCAGCACCGGCTGCCCCTTGGCATGAAGTTCTTTTATTTCCCGTGCGACAGCCTTGAATTTTTCATTCTCTGTCTTATAGATAGCATCCGGATAATCGGTACGGATCATAGACATATTGGTGGGAATAATGACTACCTCAAGATTATAGATCTTCTGAAACTCCACCGCTTCAGTATCTGCCGTACCGGTCATGCCGGCCAGTTTCTCATACATGCGGAAATAATTCTGGAAAGTAACGGAAGCCAGTGTCTGGTTCTCACTTTCAATTTTAACTTCTTCCTTGGCTTCCAGGGCCTGGTGCAGCCCTTCACTGTAGCGGCGACCGGGCATGAGCCGGCCCGTAAATTCATCCACAATGATAACTTCGCCATCTTTGACTATATAATCAACGTCTTTCTTGAAAAGGGTATGGGCCCGCAGGGCCTGGTTCACATGGTGCAATGTCTCTATATTTTTAGGATCATAGAGATTGTCTGTCTTGAGCAATGTTTCTGCCCTGGCCACACCCTCCTCGGTCAGGACCACGGTGCGTGTTTTTTCCTCCACCACGTAGTCTTGTTCTGATCGGAATTTTGGGATAATCTTATCTACACGATAATAAAGTTCTGTGGACTCTTCCGCCGGTCCGGAAATGATAAGCGGAGTACGGGCCTCATCTATAAGGATACTATCGACTTCGTCCACCAGGGCGTAGTAAAAATCACGCTGCACAAAATCATCGACGCTAAACTTCATGTTATCGCGGAGATAGTCAAACCCGAATTCATTGTTAGTGCCATAAGTAATGTCCGAAAAATAGGCCTGCTTGCGTTCGGCATCGTTCAGCCCGTGCACTATTACCCCGAACGAAAGGCCCAGAAATTTATAAATCCCACCCATCCATTCGGCGTCGCGTCTGGCCAGATAATCATTCACGGTCACCACGTGCACGCCCCTTCCGGTAAGGGCGTTGAGATAGACCGGTAAAGTAGCTACCAGGGTCTTCCCTTCGCCCGTTTTCATCTCGGCAATCTTACCCTGGTGTAAGACTATGCCACCCATAATCTGTACGTCAAAATGGCGCTGTCCCAGGACCCGCCTGGCAGTTTCCCGGACTACGGCAAAGGCCTCCGGCAAGAGATCATCGAGGGATTCCCCGTTTGCCAGGCGGCTTTTGAATTCTGCCGTCTTCCCCCGGAGCGCATCGTCGCTCAAGGCCTGCACGGACGGCTCGAGACTGTTTATGTAGCTGAGGGTCGATCCCAGTCGATCTATCTCCCGCTCATTTTTAGTGCCAAATACCTTGGCTAATAGATTTCCAATCATGTTTATATACCTATGTACCTAACCCGGAGCCACATCATACCTGTAGCAGCAAAGCCACCTCATCACACTGAGGGAATTTGTAACATTTTATACAATCGCTCCATATCTTTTGTGGCAGGGTAGCCTTATCAACCTTTATAAATCCAAGATGTATAAAAAAATCCGGTTGGTTAGTCAGCGTAAATATCCTGTAAATGCCGAGGGTAATGGCCTCGCTGATACAGGCCTCCACCAACTGTGTGCCTATTTTCCGACGCTGAAATTCTTCAGCCACGGCCAGAGATCTGATCTCGGCCAGGTCTTCCCAGCAGATATGGAGGGCACAGGTGCCCACCACTGTTCCGTCGTCACCATCCTGACAGACGTAAAAATCGCGTAGATTATCATACAGTTCGCTTAAGGATCGGCCCAGGAGATCTCCCCGTTTGGCAAATCCGCTAAGCAACTGGTGAATATTGGGAACATCAGATACGCGGGCCTTGCGGATCATCTGCTATTCCTTTGTAACCTCTGCAGCCTCGCCAGGAGGAACCGGAATGGAAACTGTAGTTATGAATAGCCTGGTGTGTTCCTTCTCTGCTATACGGTCGGCAGCGCTATTGGCGTCGCTTACTGTACTAAACCGCCCAATCTGTACACGGTACCATACACCGGCCCGTGGTATCTCACCCTTGACGATAAAGACCTCATACCCTTTCTTTTCCCACACGGCCCTTAGCCCCTCAGCCTTAGCTGCGTCGCGAAGAGAGGCTACCTGTAAGGTATAAAAAAGATTGGGAGATGGCTTTGTTTTCCCAGTACCTGTTGTCTCTTCTGCCTGAAGGTCGCCGGACTCCCCAGAACCCGGCACAGGTTGACCGTCCTGACTTAGCCCCTGCTCTAAAAGAGCCTCTCCTTGTTGAGTGGTAACCGGCGGCAGGGGTTTATGTTCCTCAAGTTGCTGTCCATCTTGAGTCGCAGAAGGCACGGTCATAGACTCAAATTCTTTGTTAACACTGCTAAATAAATCCCGGCCTACCCATATGCCAAAGATAAACATCCAGAGGAGAACGCCAAAGGCAGCTATACCTATGGTTACTAACCCACCCCGGCTGATCTCAAACTGATATATGCGCCGGTCTTTCTTTCCTTTAGAAGCCATGTTTACTCCCTTTTAACCACAGGGGCACACAGAGAAAATAAGCTTTCAGCTTTCCAGTTACGGATTCCGTGTTTCGGGTTAAAAAACTCGCAACCCATTACCCATCACATCTTATCCGGCGCCGAGACGCCCAGTATCTTAAGGCCATTTTTTAATACCTGCTGTACTCCCTGGATTATGGCCAATCGAGCCTGCATAAGCGGCCCCGCGTCACTTATGATGCGGTGTTTATTATAAAAATTATGCAGAGCGGCGGCCAGATCGCCCAGATAAAAAGCTATGCGGTGCGGCTCAAGGGTTGTAGCGCTATCCTCGATTACTTCAGGATAAAAAGAGAGTATTTTCAGTAAGCGAAGCTCTTCCGGAGCAGTCAAAAGCGATGTATCCACTTTAGCTACAGGCCATACCTCAATGCCTTTCTCTGCCGCCAACTCAAAAACGCTGGATATGCGGGCATGGGCATATTGCACATAATAAACCGGGTTTTCCTGGCTCTGGCTCTTGGCCAGGTCAAGGTCGAAATCCAGGTGACTATTCGATCGCCGGGTCAGGAATATGAAGCGGGCCGCGTCCTTGCCTACCTCATCTATAACTTCCCGCAGCGTAACAAATTCACCCGAGCGGGTGGACATAGCCACCGGGCTGCCGCCGCGCATCAGATTTACCAACTGCACCAGGATGATATGCACCTTTTCTTTAGGCTGGCCAAGGGCCTCCACCGCGGCCTTAAGCCGCGGGACATACCCGTGGTGATCAGCCCCCCATATATCGATTATGAGGTCGAAACCTCTCTCAAATTTATTGAGATGATAGGCAATATCTGAGGCAAAGTAGGTAGTAGCCCCCTTCCCGCGTACCACTACCCGGTCTTTTTCATCACCGAAGGCCGTGGCCTTAAACCATAACGCCCCCTCCGCTTCATAGAGCATTTCCTTTTCTTTAAGTATTTCTATAGCCCTATCCACCGTGCCGGTGTCAAAAAGACTCTTCTCACTAAACCAGTGATCATGAAGAACGTTGAAATCCGTAAGATCTCGCTTGATACCCTCCAGAATAACCTGCTGCGCCTCCCGGGTAAAATATGTTATGGCCGGCTCCGTAGATTCGTTTAGAAAACGTTGCCCTTCCCGCTCAATAACGGCCTGAGCGATATCCTTTATATAATCACCCTGATAATGGTTGGCCGGGAATTCGATTTTCTCCCCTAAAAGCTCCCGGTAACGCAGATAGGTGGAGGCCCCTAAGGTCTCCATCTGGGTGCCGATATCATTTATGTAATATTCCCTTGCCACCTGGAATCCGGCCGCATCCAGGAGATTGGCCAGGCTGTCTCCCACGGCTGCTCCCCGTCCGTGTCCTATGTGCAGAGGGCCGGTAGGGTTAGCGCTGACAAACTCCACCTGCACTTTTCGTCTCTGGCCTAAATCCGATCGCCCATAGTTCTTGCGCCCCCGGTCAATCTCCGTTAATACCTCCCGCCAGCAGCTATCTTTTACGAAAAAATTAATGAATCCCGGGCCCGCCACCTCTACTTTCGACAAAAAATCGGTGTCCTTCCCTATCTCTTCAGACAGCGCCTGGGCAACATCACGCGGGTTCTTTTTGAGAGAACCGGCCATTACCAAGGCTACATTCGACGAATAATCGCCGTGGGCCTCTGTTTTAGGCCTTTCAATCTGAAAGCCGGGAATGTCTTTATATTCTATTCCCTGCCGGCCCAAAAGGGCCTTTATACTATTCAAAACTACTAGTTGCAGTTTTTTTCGCATCTGGTCTAATCCATTAATGTCTTTAAATTTATACGCCGTTCGGCTGTGTTGTCAAGGATTGACTGTAAGGCGCGGATTACGGCTGCCTACGGCACAGAGAAGGTCATAACTGATAGTCCCTGCCCATGCTGCCACCTCATCCACAGAGATAACCTGGTCACCCTGCCTTCCAAAAATGACCGCCTCATCATCTACGGCTGCGCCTTCAATGTGGCTCACATCAATCATGGTCAGACACATACACACCGTGCCAAGCACGGGCGCCCGTTTCTGACGTACCAGCACTTCTCCCCGGTTGGAAATAGAGCGGCTGTATCCGGCATCATAGCCTACCGGCACTACGGCAATAGTCTTTGCCTCGGGTGTAACGTACCTTCGGCCATAACTAATCGAGGCGCCTGCCGGCACTTTTTTAACCTGGATCACCTTACTCTTAAAGGTCATCGCCGGTCTTAGCGCCGCTACGTCTTGCATGTCCTTACAGGGATATGCGCCATAGATCATGATACCCGGTCGTACCAGATTCATCCGCGCCGCCGGGTAGGCCATCAGCCCTGCCGAATTAGCAATATGATTTTGAGGAAGCTCAAACCCTAACCCTCTGCCGATATTAATAGCCTCATTAAAGTGTGTTAACTGCCTCAAGGTGTAATCCCGGTCATTACTACTATCCGCGCAGGATAGATGGGACATAAGCCCTAAGACCTTGATGCCTTCCTTCCCACGAACGTAAGAAAGGATAGCCGGCAAATCAGTTATACTTACACCCAGACGCCCCATACCAGTATCAACTTTTACGTAAATGCCTGCTACCCTGTCTCTACTTCGAGATTCTCTGGAAAGGGCATCTATGAGCCCAAAGTCATAGACCACAGGAGAAATATTGAACTCAACAATCTCAAATGCGTCCCGCTTTGATTCCGGCAAGTGCAGGATAACAGGAGTCCAGATGCCGGCTTGCCTTAAAGTTACGGCCTCCTCCATGATGGATACGAGAAATCCATCAGCGCCTTGCTCTTGAAGGGCCTGTGCAACCGGAATAAGACCATGTCCATAGGCATCTGATTTTACTACCGGGAAAACTGCCGTTTCCGGTTCGGCCAGCCGTTTTGCCTCTCTGAAGTTATGCCCTACGGCCGAGAGATCAATTTCAACCCTGTTTAGTGCCATGTTATGCAGAGCAGGTCCGCGCTATCGCCCTTTAGAAATAAGTTTCGAATTTTGCGTAATTTACCAGATTGCATCCTGTGTTACAAGGGCTTTATAGACCACCCCCTGCGGCCCTGAACAAAGGATCACGCTACCAGGGCCACAGGGTCCCAAGGGCCTCTACACTCTTAAAGACGTCTTCCTCACGATGGGGTTCAAGGGTAATTATCGGTCTGGGGGAGCAATTCTTCAGGCAGGAGAAAACTGAGCTGAAATCTATATTGCCACGCCCGAGGGCCAGATGGGAATCGGTATCCCCTAAATTGTCATGCAGGTGAATCTGTCCTAGATAAGGCCGCAGTTTTCCCAACCACTCGCCAATATCCGTACGGCCAAACACATGCCAATGACCTATATCAAAGCAAAAACCAGCGCAGGGTGAATTAAGCCTTGAGAGTAGTGCTACGTGAAGGTCTGGATTTTCCTCATAAACGTTTTCCAGCATCACCTTTGTTCCTGCGCTCTGGGCCAGCTCTGTCAAAGGCAACCAGGACTCAACACTCCTTTCCAGCCAGGAATCGACCTGGTTTTGATAGCTTTGGCTGTTAAAGCCGGTGTGGCAGATTATACTGAGCGGCTCAAATACCGGCAGCAATTCAAAGGCCTGACGTAGCCGCTTTATAGTCGCTTTTCGCATAAGTAGATCAGGCGAACCCGGTACCATATCCATAAAAGGGGCGTGCAGGGTAACCGAAAGGTCTTCCTGCTGTAAGATTTTGGCTACCTTAGCAAATTGGTTCCTAGAAAATTCATCAAGGGCTCTACTATCTATGCCGATCTCTGGATTAATACGGTTCTCTAAGACCACCGGCAGGTATTTGTTCTTGAGCAGGACAAAAGGAACATTTATCTGGACAGCATGGATCAAATGGTTCATTTCCGACAAGTGCCCCTCTTATCAGTTTTGTTTAGTCTGATGTCTCTATTTGAGGCCAACATAGTATGTTTTTGAGTCTGGATCAAGCCCGGATCTCCAATTTTAAACGAACAAGCCCGATAACATCTTGACATACCTATGTAAAATGAGTAACGTACCATTCCAACAAGGAAATCTTTCC
>JASEGX010000050.1 GCA_030017815.1 Thermodesulfobacteriota bacterium
GAGGAGAAACACTTCCCCCTTTGGAAAAGGGGGATTAAGGGGTATTTTGGCCTTTATAGCGCCTTACTTAGGCATATTTTCAAAAATCTAAAGTGTTACAAACCATCAAGGTCGGCTCTTTTTGAGATGTTTTAATGGGCCGAGGGTTCTTACCCGGTCGGTAACTTCCTGCATGGTTTTTACAAAGAGTTCTGCCTCTGCTGCAGAAATCCAGGCAAAGTGAAGGCGATCCTTCTCCACGCCCATAAAATTAACCAGATTTTTGAATAGTTGAAACCGGCGGTGGGCGTAAAGGTTACCGCTGCGGTAATGACAATCTCCCGGGGCGCATCCGGATACAATCACGGCATCTGCCCCCTGCCGCAAGGCAAACAGTATGAAATAGGGGCTTACGCTGCCTGTACAGGGGACGCGCACGATGCGCACATTCTGTGGATACTTGAGCCGCTTGACGCCGGCCAGATCAGCCGCGGCATAACTACACCAATTGCAAAGAAAAGCGATGATCTTGGGCTCCCAGCCCTGTGATTTTTTCCCCATTTTGGCGGCGTGTCTCAAATAATTATGACTAGTTGTCGTCCAAAAAACAGCGCCTCAAAAATCCCCCTTAATCCCCCTTTTTCAAAGGGGGAAACGTATTCCCCCCTTTCGTAAAGGGGGGTGGGGGGGATTTAGGCTTTTTAATTTCCGTAGCAATATACTTACGGTGTTCCCTTTTACCAGATGAGCCGGGGGCTGTCAACAAACGAGGAAGGGAAAACAAAATTGACATAGCTGGTCCCTTTTGTTAATTTTAGAGGTATGAAAAAGCCGCTAAGCCCTGCCTATAATTTTACGGTCCGGTTGAAGTCACCGGACCGCTCCGGGCCGGATAAGGTCGCGGCGGCCATTGAAAGTGGTGACGGCCGTCTCATCGATATTCACATCTTAAGTGAGGCCCGGGATGCTGTCCAGGCGCGGGCCAATTTCCATGCCCGTGACGAACAACATGCCCGGGCTCTGGTGGAAAAAATAAGTAAAATAGAAGGGGTGCGGATTCTGGAAGTAGTGGATGAGGTATTAAGACTGCACGAAAAGGGCAAGCTGGAGATAAAGAGCCGCGTACAACTGAAAAGCAAGACCGAGCTTTCTATGGCCTATACCCCCGGTGTGGCGCGGGTCTGCCAGATAATAAATGAGGATGAAAACAAGGTCTTCGACTTCACGACCAAGGCGAATACCGTGGCCGTGGTTACGGATGGCACCGCCGTGCTCGGTCTGGGGGATATCGGGCCCCGGGCCGCGCTTCCGGTCATGGAGGGTAAGGCCATACTTTTTAAGGAATTCGGGGGGGTGGACGCCTTCCCCATCTGTCTGGACACAAAGGATGAAGACGAGATAGTAGTGGCGGTTAAGGCCATAGCCCCTGGTTTCGGCGGTATTAACCTGGAAGATATTTCAGCCCCCCGGTGTTTCACTATAGAAGAGCGTCTTAAGAGGGAACTGGACATCCCTGTCTTCCACGACGATCAGCACGGCACGGCGGTAGTGGTACTGGCGGCCATGATTAACGCCCTTGAAGTGGTGGGCAAAAAGATGCCGGATATTAAAGTGGTCATAAGCGGGGTAGGAGCGGCCGGCGTGGCCGTGACCAATATCCTGCTGGCCGCCGGGGTCAGAAATATCATCGGCTGTGACAGGGCCGGGGCTATCTACCGGGGCCGAAAGGAACACATGTCTCCCGTCAAGGAGGAATACGCCAGGCAGACCAATCCCGCGCAGGAAAAGGGGGGTATCGCGGCCGTCCTGAAGGGAGCGGATGTGTTTATCGGTGTCTCGGCTCCGGGGATTGTAACGCCGGACGATATAAAGAAGATGACGGCCCAGGCTATCATCTTTGCCCTGGCCAATCCCGTCCCGGAGGTCATGCCGGAGGATATTGCCTCGTATGTAGCAGTGACGGCCACCGGGCGCTCTGACTACCCCAATCAGATCAACAACGTGCTTTGTTTCCCGGGGATATTCCGCGGGGCCCTGGATTGCCGGGCGAAAGACATAAACGAAGAGATGAAGCTGGCCGCGGCCCAGGCCATAGCCGGCGCGGTAAAGAAGGATGAGCTGGGCCCGGAATATATCATCCCCAGTGTTTTTGACCCGGAGGTGGCCGGGAAAGTGGCTGAGGCCGCCATTATTGCCGCGCGCAAGACCGGCGTGGCCAGGAAAAAATAGAGGGGAAAGAGTTGAAGGCCGGAAAAGCCCGTAATCTTATTTATCTGCTGTCGGTTATTATTCTTATACTGGGCGGGTGTATGCCGGCGGTGAAAGAGGTGGTCTTACCACCGCCCGCGCCCCCTCCCCCACCCCCGCCGCTCGTCCTCACGCCGGAGCAGGATATACCGCCGTTCCAGGATGATATGGATTTGGACACCCTGCGCCAGGCCTCTCTAAAAAGCCTTCGCTATTTGGAACGGTTGCCAATCACAGAAAGTTTCCGGTTCGGGGATGATATTTACAGCCGTGATGAGGTCATTGATTCAGTCAGAACACTTCTGGAGATAATAAATACCGGCGCCGCGCCGGAAGATTTTGCCCGTCTGGTAAAAGAAAATTTTTCTTTTTACCAATCCAGCGGTCGCACCGGTCAAAACGATGTACTTTTTACCGGCTACTATCTGCCAGTTCTCAAGGGAAGCCGGCTGCGTACCGGTGGATACCTTTATCCGCTTTATCGCCGGCCTGACGATATGCTTTACGTAAACCTTCAGGATTTTGGCCTTGATTACCCGCAAAAGACACTGGTGGGAAGGCCATGCAAAGGGAGGCTGGTGCCTTATTATACGCGGCGTGAAATAGATTACCAGGGGGTCTTGCAGGGGAAGGGCCTTGAATTACTCTATCTCGCAGACCCTATTGAAGTCTTTTTTTTGCAGATCCAGGGCTCCGGGCGTATTGAACTTGAAGACGGCAAATCGCTATTTGCCCAGTATCAGGCCAAAAACGGACGCCCGTACCGCAGCATCGGCAACCTGTTCATCGAAGAAGGCAAGATGGAGCATTCAGAGGTGTCCCTGTTCAGCCTGAAGGGTTATCTGAAGAAATATCCGGAGGAACAGGAAAGAATTTTATGCTATAATGAAAGTTATGTATTCTTCCAGTTGGCAGAGGATGGACCGCGCGGCTGTTTAGGCGAGATACTGACTCCAGGGCGCTCGATTGCCACGGATTCCCATATACTTCCACGTGGAGCTATTGCCCTGATAATAGCCGAAAAACCGGCGCTGGATAATAACGGCGGTATCGAAAGATGGACGTCATTTACACGCCTGGTCCTGAACCAGGATACCGGAGGGGCCATAAAGGGACCGGGGCGTGTGGATATCTTCTGGGGGTCAGGTCCTTATGCAGAGGCGGCCGCCGGTAACCTCAAACACACGGGAAGGCTGTTTTTCCTGGTCAAAAAACGTGCAGGAATTAACCTGGATACGAATAGAAAGGAAGTGATGCCGTGAAGATATCTATTAATAAATCCACGCTGGTGTTGGTAGAAGGGGACATCACAAAAGAAGAAACCGAGGCGCTGGTAAATGCGGCCAATGACCGCCTTGCCGGCGGGGGTGGAGTGGATGGGGCTATACATCGGGCCGGCGGCCCGCAAATTATGGCAGAATGCCGGATTATTGGCTGCTGTCCGACCGGGCAGGCCGTAATTACCACTGCCGGTAACCTTAAGGCCAAGTTTGTAATTCACGCCGTGGGACCCATCTATATGGGAGGCGCCAAACATGAGCCCCAGCTTCTGGCCGGCGCTTATCGGGAAAGCCTGCGCCTGGCCTCCCGCTATGGACTTAAAAGCCTGTCCTTCCCCTCCCTAAGCACCGGGGCGTACGGTTATCCGGTGGACGAGGCCGCGGAGGTTGCCTTGACCACAGTTATCAGCTACCTCAGAGAGCACCCGGAGATCAACACGGTTCGCTTTGTACTCTTCAGCCGGGCGGCATTTGACGTTTATTGTAAGGTATTAAGCAGGTTAGTCGAACAAGGCGCTGACAAAGGCGTCCGGGTCGAATTCTCTTAAGTCTTCCATCTTCTCTCCGATGCCGATAAAGCGGATCGGGATCTTGAGTTCATTGCTAATGCCCACCACAACCCCTCCTTTGGCTGTACCATCCAGTTTTGTCAAGACCATGCCGGTAATCCCCACGGCGCTGTTAAATAGCTTGGCCTGGGAGATGGCATTCTGACCAGTAGTGGCATCCAGCACCAAAAGAATTTCATGAGGCGCTCCGGGCATTTTTTTCTGAATAACCCTTTGTACCTTTTTCAGTTCCTCCATGAGATTCACTTTGGTGTGCAGCCGCCCCGCCGTGTCTATAATCATTACGTCTGTTTTCCGGGATTGCGCGGCCTCCAGGGCATCATAGACCACCGCAGAAGGATCGGAACCGCTTTTCTGTTTAATAAGATCTGCGCCGGCCCGCTTGCTCCATATCTCCAGTTGCTCAATGGCCGCGGCACGAAAGGTGTCTGCCGCCACGAGCATGACGTTCTGCCCCAGACCTTTAAATCTGTGGGCTAGTTTCCCGATAGTAGTGGTCTTTCCTGTGCCGTTTACCCCTATAACGAGTATGACAAACGGGCTTGCCGTGATCTCTTCCCCTTCTTTTTGCGGAGAACGCAGCAAGGTGAGAATTTCTTCCCGGAGATAATTCTTAAGGGCAAAGGCATCGGAGAGTTCTTTGCGCTTGACCTTCTCCCGGATGCGCTCTATGAGTTCGGTAGCGGTGGACACTCCAAGGTCTGCGGTTATCAATATCTCTTCCAGACTGTCCAGGAGATCGGCGTCAATCTCCTTTTTACCCAGGAAGAGTCTGTCCACCTGTTTGACAAAGGATTCCCTGGTCCTAGCTATCTGGTCCTTAAGGCGCTGAAAAAGACCGCTCTCTTCCTCCGCCTTTTCTTGCGGTTCTTCTTTCTTCTTTAGAAACCATTTGAACATGGTGGATTATGCCTTTCCTAATTTAAACGTACTGAAAGCAGCTTTGATATACCTTTTTCCTCCATGGTGACACCGTAGAGGACGTCGGCTGCCTCCATAACCTTCTGGTTATGGGTGATAAGTATGATCTGGGCCTCTCTTCCGATCTCTTTGAGCATACTGTTGAACCGTTCTGTATTGGCCTCATCCAGAGGGGCGTCCACCTCATCAAGGAGGCAGAACGGGCTGGGCTTGACCATATAGACCGCAAAAAGTAAGGCGAGGGTGGCTAAGGCCTTTTCGCCGCCGGAGAGCAGGTTGAGATTGGTCAGTTTTTTGCCCGGGAGCTGGACATAAAGTTCAATACCGGCGCCTAACGGGTCATCCGGATCAGTCAATTCAAGCTCCGCCTGGCCGCCTCCGAAGAGCGTAGGGAATGTAAGGGAGAGCTTTTCATTTATGGCCTTGATAGCCTCATGGACGCGCTCTTTTGAGGTCCGGTTTATCTTCTGGATGGCCTGTTCCAGGGACTGGATAGAGGAGATAAGGTCCTGGTGTTGGGTGGAGAGGAAGTCGTGCCGTTCCTCCAGTTCCTTATACTCCTGGATGGCGGTCAGATTTACCTCTCCGATCCTGGCGATATCTTCCCTGATTTGCTGTGCCTCGGCCAGGGCTTCGTCCGTAGAAAGCGCTGAATCTGCATAGGCAGAATATTCTTCCCGCAAAGAGATATGATAGGTCTCGTGTATCTTGTCTTCAAGGTGCCGTATATTCAACTGTGCCTCTGTCTTCGCTACTGAGAGTGAATTCAGGCCGGCCTGAACCTCCTTTAAGTCCTTTTGCCCGGCCTTTAACCCGGCCTGAATTTGCATGAGGGACTCTTTTTTTTGCTGATGTTGCTGGAGGTAATCCTGTAACAATTCGCCCGCTTCCTGTTGTTTTTGCGTATCGACGGTCAGGCTGCCTTCGGCACCGGCGATCTCCCCGATTATTTTGTCCTGCTGACCGACAAACTCTTCCATCTTAGCCTGCAATCTTTGACCCAGCGCACCCAGCCTTTCATATTCCTGACCGAGGCGGCCTGCTTCGGATTCCAGATGACGGATTTTTTCCTTTAGGGAAGTCAGTTCCATTTTGGTCTCTGTAACATAGGCATGACTGCCTTCCATCTCGCCCTCTAATGCCGCCGCATCGTTTTCCCGAAGGTCTATCTCCGCCTGGAGCGAGGACTTTAGAGACTGCATTTTTTCAAGCTCTTCTCTGACTTCTGCGAGTTCCTGTGTAAGTACGGCCCCTTCCCGGTCAAATTCAGACTCTTCCTGTTCTAAAAGGACCAGCCTCTTTTTATGTATATCCTCTGTCTGCGTCAGTTGTTCCAGTTCCTGTTTTTTGAGGCGATGATCGAATTGTTTTTGCGCCAGTTCCCCTTCTTTCTGTCTTCGTTCGGCCTGTATATTAGCAAGGCCGGTTTCTGCCTCTTTAAGATCTTTTTTCGTCTCCTCTATGGCGCTTCGCAGCTCATCCACTTCCCCGGTCAATTGCCGTATCTCTTCTTTGCGTGAGAAGAATCCGGCGGGCGCACCCTGGCGGCTGCCGCCTTCGATAAAGCCGGACTGATCTATTATGTCTCCATCGCGCGTGACTACCGTACATTGGCCGCCCTGACCTTCCCATAACGTCCGGGCCTCCTGAAGGGTTTCAAACCAATAGACATCCTTCAGTAACTGCCCGACCAGGTTATGGTAAGGTGGAAGGACCTTGATCCGGTGAACGAGCAAACGATCTTGTTCCTGTGGAGTAGCAGCCTCTTTCCCGGCAAGGCTGAGGAACCCGCTCCGTCCGACCTCCCCGTCCTTCAGACCGATTATGGCCTCAATAGCCTGATCCACGTCATCTACCACCAGCGACTGCAGTTTGCTGCCCAGGACAGATTCTATGGCCATGGTAAGCTCGGGGTCAGTCTCCAGGAAGTCGGCCAGAAGCCCCTGTATCCCGTGGCCGCCTTGATTATTATGGAGCAAGGCCTTGGTTCCCGCCGGGATACCCTCCAGGTTGGTGTGCAGGTTCTTCAGGAGATCCAGTTTGGCCGTTTTTTGGGTATGGGCCTGCGTAATCTCCCGGAGTTTTTTCTGCAGGGCCTGAAGCCCTTCTTCCATGGTCTCTTCCCGGGCCTTCAGGCGGGAAATAAACGGAGGTATAGCGTTAATCTCCTCTTCTAATTCTGCCTGTTCATTAGCCCTGACCGCGCGTTCCTGACGGGTTATCTCCCGGGCGGATGCGACCTCCCGGCAATCGTCCTGATTTCTCTGGCGCTTTTGATTCAGAGCGGCCAGGGTCTGTTCTATGGTTCGTATGCGATTTCGGTGGTGGGTTTCACGGGAAAGGAGGCCGACCATCTCCATCTTATGATCTTCAAGCGCATCCAGTATGGCCCTTTGCTCTGTACGCAATTCTTGCAGTCGCTTTTCCGCCCCGGCAAGCTCCGTATGCCTTTCCGCCACCTTGCTGTTTAGTGACTCAGACTCCTTTATGCACCTCTCTTTCTGCGCAGCGATCTCCTTTTTGCGCTGCTCTTCGCGTTCCAGGCCTTGGGCTGTCTCGGCCAGATGGCGCTTTATTTCCTCCAGGCTATGATTAAGATATTCAATACGATTTTTTTTGTCCTGAATGAGTTTTTCTAAATGATGCGCTTCGCTCCTCTGTTGTTCGATGAGCTTTTCCTGCTCCAGGCTCGCAAGCTCCAGCTCCTCCGCATTTAATTCCAACTGCGCTATCCGGGCGGCCAGGGCGTTTTCCTTCTCACTCTCGAGCGTTATAACTTCTTCCTTCCGGGTGAGGATATCCTGCCATTTTGCATAGTCGGCAGAGGCCAGGAATAGCTCCAGTCCCTTTAACTTCTGTTTGAGCTCCAGGTATCGATCTGCCTTTTTGGCCTGCCTGTGCAGGCTGTTCATCTGCCTTTTTACCTCACCCAGGATATCTTCAAGGCGCAGGAGGTTTTGTCTGGTGTGCTCTATCTTTCGAAGGGCCTCATCTTTCTTAAATTTAAACTTACTGATTCCCGCCACCTCTTCTACCAATATCCTTCTTTCTCCCGGCTTGGCCTCTATAAAGCCCCCGATCTGCCCCTGATCGATAATGGAATAGGCCCTTGTCCCCACGCCGGTGTCCATGAAGAGATAGACGATGTCTTTCAACCGGCAAGGGGCCTTATTTATCAGGTATTCGCTCTCTCCGGAACGATAAAGGCGGCGGGTTACGGCGATCTCGCTCATATTTTCAAAGGGCGGGGGGGCGGTGCCGTTGCCATTGGCCAGGGTTATGGTTACTTCCGCCACGCCTAAAGGAGCCCGGCTTTCGCTGCCCGCAAAGATGACGTCCTCCATGACATTTCCCCGGAGCTGCCTTGGACTCTGTTCACCTAAAACCCAGCGTATGGCATCGACAATATTGCTCTTACCACAACCATTCGGGCCAACAATAGCGGCGATACCTTCGCTAAAGGAAACACTCGTCTTGTTGACAAAGGATTTAAATCCAAACATCTCCACACGATTTATTTTCATCGATAAGCACCCGCCTTTGGTTGTTGATTGCCTGTACCCAGGCCGGATATATGACACATTACCTTAATTTTATATAATAGCAAAGATATGGCAATCCGTAAAGGATAAAGTACAATAGAAGGTATAGCCTCAAGGGCTATATACTATATATTGGGTAGGCTGCTATAGGGTCACGACACGGATTGCAATTTACCAAAGTCAGCGATGTTCTTAAACAGATTTGTGATGAGAGTGAGGAGGTTCAGCCTGTTTCGGCGCAGGCGTTCGTCCTTATCCATGACCATGACGGCATCAAAGAACTCGTCTATGGACTTTTTCAGCCCGGCGGTCTCCTGTAACGCGCCCGGGTAGTCACGCCTTTTCATCTGTTCCCGGACCTTCTCATTTATTTGACCATAGCTGGTATAGAGGCGGCCTTCCGCCGGATGGACAAAAAGGCTGGGATCAACGTCTGTTTCTTCATTATCACGCGAGATGTTCACCACCCGCTTGCAGGAAGTCGAAAGGTCCTGGAATTCAGGTCGTGACTTGAATTGCTGCAGGGCCTCTATCCTGCCCTGCGTCTCCCGGAGACGGTCAAAGTGGAGAGATGTGACGGCCTCTATGACGTCTGCGTCCGCCTGGCCGCTCAAAAGATGCTGATAACGCGTCCGGAAGAAGGAGAAGACATCTTCCCCGGTTTTATTTATATCCCCGGTAATCTTCCCGGCCAGCAGGGTCGTGCCGCGGGCTATCAATTCTTTTAGAGAGACGTCGAACGAACGGCCCAGGACAATGTGCAATATGGCCAGGGCCTGCCGGCGCAGGGCGTAGGGGTCGGCCGTGCCCGAGGGCGTCAGCCCGATGCCGAAGCAGCCGGCTATGGTGTCCATTTTGTCTGCGATACTGAGGATGCAGCCTATCTCACCGGCCGGGAGGGCGTCACCGGCAAAGGCGGGCCGGTAATGTTCGAGGATGGCCTCAGCCACCTCCTTTTTCTCACCGGAGAGGAGGGCGTATTCACGGCCCATTATCCCCTGCAGGGTGGGGAATTCGCCCACCATGGCCGTGAGCAGGTCGGCCTTGCAGAGGTAAGCCGCCCTTTCCACCTCAGCCAATCTGTCCGGGCAGATTTTTTCGGCCAGAAAGATCGCCAGTCCCTTGATGCGCATGACCTTTTCATAGGAGGTGCCGAGCCGGGAGTGGAAAATAACCCCTTTTAATCTCTCGGTCCGGGCGGCCAGGGGCTCTTTCCGGTCTTCCGCGAAGAAGAAGCCGGCGTCATGGAGCCTGGCCCTTAAGACCCTTTCATGGCCTCTGGTAACCATAACCGGATCGGTGAGAGGGGTGTTATTGACGGCAATAAAATAGGGGAGGAGTTCCCCCTCGGCATTGACCACCGCAAAATATTTCTGGTGTTCCCGCATGGCGGCTATGAGCACGGGCCTGGGGAGAGAGATATATTCTGCGGCAAAGGAGCCGCAGACCGCGGCCGGATACTCTACTAAGTTAGTAACGGTGTTTAAAAGGCCTTCGTCCGGTAAGGTCCGGCCTCCGGCTGCGGCCGCCGCCTGAGTTATCCCGTTTATAATCATCGATTTACGTTCCTCAGGATCGACGATTACGCCGGACCGGGAGAGTTTGTCTTTATAGTCGGCAAAATCTGTGACCTCTACAGGGTCAGGCGCTGTGAAGCGATGGCCATAGGTGGACCTGCCGCTTTTGATCGAACCAAAATTGAAAGGAATAACCGCTCCCCCGTAAACAGCCAGTATCCAATGGATAGGCCGCGCGAAACTTATCGTCTCCGAACCCCAGCGCATGGACTTGGGGAATGAAATGGTGCGGCAGATTTCCGGCAAAAGGGCCTTAAGGAGAACGGCAGTTTCCTCACCCTTTTCATCCTTCTTTATAAGGAGATATTCACCCCTGGGTGTCTCAATCGTAGTGAGGGCGGAGACGTCCACCCCTTGAGACCTGGCAAAACCTATGGCGGCCGGGGTAGGGTTGCCGTTATCGTCAAAAGCCACCCGCTTGGGCGGGCCGGTAATCTCCCTGGACTGGTCTGGCTGACGGCCGGCCAGGTCGGATACAACGAGGGCCAGACGCCGCGGAGTCCCTAGAGCGCTCACGCTCCCAAAGGGGATCTTTTTTTCGCTTAATAGCCGGGCGGCTATATCTTTCATCTGGGCCAGGGCATCAAAAATAAAGCCGGCCGGGAGTTCTTCCGTCCCGATTTCCAGGAGCAATTCGTGAACCATACTATGACTCCAATTTAATCAATGTTCATCCGGAAACTATCGTTTCCGGCTTCACGCTTTCAGCGATCAGCGATTAGCCGTCAGCAAAAACCTAAGACAAACAACATCGTAAGCTGAACGCTGATAGCTGAGTGCTGATAGCTTATCCGGAAATCTTGGGTTTCCGGATGGAAACTAGTTATGTCTGGCCGGTATATTTTTCAGCCACGGCCTTGGCCAGATTCCTCACACGGGCGATGAAATGAGTCCTCTCTGTGACGCTGATGGCCTTGCGGGCCTCGAGAAGGTTGAAGGTATGCGAACATTTCAAGCAATATTCATAGGCAGGCAAGACCAAATCCTTATCAACTAGGCGAAGGGCCTCTGCCTCATAGGTGTCGAATAGTTTCAGGAGCATCTGTATATCAGCTTCCTCAAAATTATATCTGGAAAATTCATATTCAGTACGGCGGTGGATATAGCCGTACTTGACCCCGTTTTTCCAGGCGATATCATAGACATTGTCTATGCCCTGGAGATACATGGCCAGCCTCTCCAGCCCATAGGTAATTTCTACAGAAACGGGTTGGAGTTCTATACCCCCTACCTGCTGGAAGTAAGTAAACTGAGTAACCTCCATGCCATCCAGCCATACCTCCCAGCCCAGGCCCCAGGCCCCCAGGGTCGGCGATTCCCAGTCATCCTCTACAAAACGGATGTCGTGCTCCTTAGGGTTCAGCCCCAGGGACTCTAAACTCTTCAGATAGATGTCCTGAATCTCCAGAGGAGAGGGCTTGATAATCACCTGAAACTGGTAATAATGCTGGAGGCGGTTGGGATTCTCGCCGTAGCGGCCGTCTGCCGGACGCCTGGACGGCTCGACATAGGCCACCTTCCAGGGATCCGGCCCCAGAACGCGGAGAAATGTGGCGGGATGAAATGTCCCCGCCCCAACCTCAATATCTATAGGCTGCTGTATCACACAACCCTGGTCTGACCAGAACTGCTGCAACGAAAAAATCAAGGTCTGAAAATCCATTAATAGCTCCTTACGCTCGGAAAGGCGCTTTTTTATTACCACCATCCACAAACAAAGTCAATTAAAGCCAACCATCCAAATCCGCCGTCAAACCGGGGATGGCGTTCCCTGGGCCTATCCCTGAAACGACCTCCTCGCGGCTGAAAATTGGCACACAGTAAAATAGACGGTGGATTTGGGTGCGTTGATGATGAAGAATTTGACAGGAAAACGTACCTATGATAGATTTTCTTATAAACTTTAAGCTTAAACAAAGAGACTATATGAAATTGCATGTAATAATTGAACAGGATGAGGCTGGCTATTATGTAGCCGAGGTTCCCGCACTTCCAGGCTGTCTTTCTCAAGGAAAGACTTTTGAAGAAGCCATTGCCAATATCAAGGAGGCGGTTGAAGGATGGCTTGAAGTGATGGAATCCAAACAGTCATTTGACCCCGCCCGTCTTGTTGAAGTCGCTGTTTAATGGGCAAAAATCTAAACCTCTGCTCAGGTGCCGAAGCAGTCCGAAAATTTCAAAAAGCAGGGTGGTCTGCTGTTCGTCAAAAAGGCTCTCATGTAATGATGACAAAACCTGGCTACCAGTGGACATTATCCATACCTCAACATGATGAACTTGGGCCTGGCCTGCTTCGCAAATTGATAAGCCAGGCAGGTCTTACAATAGAAGAATTTAATGAGTTGTAATTTTTCTTTGTTACTCACGATTTCTCTGACCCCTTTTGCTTTTCTTTCTTGACCTCTCCCGTCATATTCGATAAGCTTCAGGAACCTGTGCCCTTGCTCCGCTCTATCTCCCGTCTCACTGCTTAAAAAATCTGTCATAAGAGGCGCTTGCAAAGCTGTTTGTCATCCCCGAATGATTCTATCGGGGATATGGTTTTTACTTAAATAAAACCAAATTCCCGCTC
>JASEGX010000253.1 GCA_030017815.1 Thermodesulfobacteriota bacterium
CACCTCGTTCACTTTCTTATCAGTGCACTGGGCGGAAAGGATGGTAGCCACCAGGAGCTCCAGGGGATTACGGTAAGAAAGGGCTATTTTCGCATCAGGATATTCTTTGCGGAGTATCTCAAAGATATTCAATATCTCCGGCGCAGACAATCTATCTGCTCGTTTGGGCAGATCATCCACAGATTTTCCTCCTGCTTAATCGTTATTTTAATGGCTTTAAGGGAAAAAACAAGCCGGTTTCTCATTACCGAAGGCATCCGGCAACCTGATAGATAAAAAGCTGTTTACTTTTACCTCAATATAAAATATAAATTTTATAATCTTACGGTTATGCACGGGAATTAAAAATGGCGGCTTCGTAAAAAAGTCCATTTGTCCGCCTGCGGCGGAGAGCTTTTTACTGTGCCGTCCCAATTTTGACTTCTTACGAGATCATCAAAAATGGCTAAGATTTTAATCGTCGATGATGAAGAAAACATAAGGTTCCTGTATTCAGAAGAATTAAAGGCCGATGGCTACGAGGTGATTACGGCCGAGAGCGGGTATAAACTTCTGGAGCGCATAGAAAAAGAACGTCCTGATATTATATTGCTCGATATCAAGATGGCCGACTATAATGGATTAGATCTGCTCCAGGATATACGAAATAAATATTACAACCTGCCGGTCATACTCTGTACTGCCTACGACAGTTATAAAGGTGATGTAAAAACTATCGCGGCAGATTCTTATGTAATTAAGTCTTTTGACCTTACGGAACTTAAGAAGAGAATCACCCAGGCTTTGGAAGCCGTGGCCCCGCAGACCTAAGGTTCTCAAATACCTAAAGCGAATGTCATTAGTCAATAGTCATTTGTCACTGGTAAAAGTGATCCATCTTTCCAACCTAATCTATGACCAATGACTAATGACCGATGACCTGACTTATTCCTACTGCCACACCGCCCGCCATCCGGACGCGCCGAGTGCGCCAAACAGCATCAGCGGCAACCAGGCAGCGACAAATGGCGGAAGCAGTCCTGCCCTCCCCAGTGTCAGGCTAAAATTCCAGGTTATCCAGACCACAAACACCAGCACCATGCCCAGGCTTATGCCCAGTGCGATGCTTGATTTTAGTCTCCTCCAGAGCAAGACCGGTATGCCGAGGAGGAGCAGAATCGGGCTTAGTACCGGGTACGCAAGCCTCGCCTGTAAATCTACCCGGTAAGGGGTCGTGTCCTGCCCCTGGTGTTTCAGCTTCTGAATATAAGCCGAGAGCTCTTCGAAGTTCATTTCGTCTGCCTTTTTGGTCATCTCCCTGAAATCTGCCGGACGTTCGGCCAGGTTAATCAATTGTTCATCAAAGGGGATTATTTTATAAGACCCGTTGCTATCCAGGGTCTTCAGCCGGCCTTCCTTGAAAAACCAGCTATGATTGGTCCACCTGGCTTCGCGGGCATAGATAATTTTTTTCGGGTAAAAGTCTCGATCAAAAACAAAGATTTCTATGTCCCGCAGGACCTTCCGGTCCGGGCTAAAGTGGCCGATGGAATAGATGGCGTTCTCCCCTTTAAACCAGAACTTATCTTTTTCAAGGAACCCCTTGGGCTGCTTTTTCTTAACCTGCACATCCCATATAAAATTAGTCTTCACCATAGTTAAAGGGACAACGCCTTCCTTTATCTGAAAAAGCAGAACGCTCAAAAGAAATGCGGCCCAGAAGATCGGTTTGGTCGTCTGTAAGAGATTTCTCCCGATAGATTTCATGGCCAGCATCTCATTGCCGCGAATAAGCAGGCTGATAGTCAGAACCCCGGCCATGAGAACTGCTACCGGTTCCATCTGGGTTATAATCAAAGGAATCTTATACGCAAAATACGTTAGCATAGTGGAGGCCGGCAGATTGACCTCCAGAAAATTGTCTATCTTTTCAAAGAAATCGACCAGAAGATAGATGAAGACAACGACGCCGAGTACCAGAAGAAAAAGGCGTATAAACTCCTTGAGTATGTAGCGACTTAGTACGTACATTTGAATTTCCAGCTTTCATCAGAAAATCCCCCTGTATCCCCCTTTTTCAAAGGGGGGTTGGGGGATTATTTTCATCGTTTTTTGCCCGCCGCAGGCGGATATGTGTTTCAGCTTTGAGCTTCTTTATTCATTTCCGCGACCCTTGCGGTTAATGGCCGCGGTATCCTTTGATCTTTCCAGGCGTTCGGATAGACGTTGCAATATTTCCATAAACCAAATGGGGCGTTCCTCGTTAGTCTTTACCGTGAGGTAAACGGCCATTAGAGCAAATGTTATATTAGGTACCCACATGCCGATAGCGGGAGAGACTACCCCTGTCTCCCCCAGCCCCTTGGCCAAGGCCAGCATCAAATAATAGAGGAGGAA
>JASEGX010000051.1:0-757 GCA_030017815.1 Thermodesulfobacteriota bacterium
TCCGACCCCAGCGTCCCGAACGCTGTGCTCTACCAGGCTGAGCCACGTCCCGACATTGTTATTTTATACTATGTTGTTTCGGGATTTGCAAGGACTCTTTGACTTATATCCTTCCATGTCCAGGGTGACATAGGTAAATCCCAGATCCTGCAGGTGTTCCGTAATGTGCTCAGTGCGATCCTGTTCCATAAAGAGGCCGATCTGCCCGGCTTCGGTCTCAATACGCGCCGTATCCCCATAAGACCGTACCCGAACCGGATTATAGCCTAAGTTTTTCAGGTACCCTTCGGCCTTTTTTACACGCTCCACAGTCTCAGCCACAATCGGCTGGCCATAGGGAAAGCGTGTGGCCAGGCAGGGGGAGGAAGGCTTATTCCAGAAGGGTATGCCCAGTTGTTGGCTTAACGCCCGTATCTCGGCCTTGGTGAGATCAGCCTCACTTAACGGGCTGCGCACAGAGAGTTCAGCCGCGGCCTTCAGACCGGGCCGGAAGTCCTGTAAGTCATCAGCGTTGGTTCCGTCTATAAGGTTGGTTATCCCCTGGTTTCCGGCGTGGTTCAAAAACAGGCGGCAAAGCGCCTTCTTGCAGTAGTAACACCGTTCCGCCGGGTTTTCGGCAAAGTGAGGAACTTCAAGGGGATCAAAGTCGATAAGGTGATGCGCCGTTTGGGTCTGCCGGGCGATCTTTTTGGCATCTTCCAGGTCATCTTCGGGCAGGAATATGGATACGGCCGTCAAGGCCGGTATCCGGCCGGGG
>JASEGX010000051.1:767-12667 GCA_030017815.1 Thermodesulfobacteriota bacterium
ACCCGGAGTAAAAAGGCGCTGTCGATACCACCGGAAAGGGCAATGGCCACCCTCCCCATTTTACTCAATATATCCCGCAGACATCTGAGCTTATTTTCCATGCACACCGGGGATGGGGCTTTGCGGCTCTCCAAGTAAAAATTTTTCTTCTGCTATCCAGCGCTTGAGTGTCTCGGCAATCTCCTTGGCCCGTGAATAACTCGACAACGGGGCGGCAGGCACTTCCTTTCCGTTTACAACAATCGAATCGCTTTTAAGCTGGGCATAACTAACCTCACCATAGGTCTTTGTCACGCCGTTTGGGTAGTCATATCCGTAATCGACAACCTGAGTAAATATCTCCTCATCCGAAACGCCGGTATAATTTGCTATCTCTTCGTTTAATATGGGAATCGGCACGCCAATGCCCACGGCTAAGGAACAGCCATAACCCTGTATGCTGACCCCGACCAGCCAGCGCGGGATCATCTCCTTTAAGTCGCCCATGACCATAAGCGTTCCCGCGGCCTTTTTGGGAACACCACCCGGCGTGCGGGACACATCCGGGTTATGCTGCGTCCCCGGGCCAATGATGTAACCCTGTGCGCCGCCTAGAAATATCCTGGTCCCCAGTCCGATAGTCTTATAATACGGGTCGTTCATCAGCGGACTTAACTGGCCGGACGTGGCGTAATTGGCATTTCCGGCCCGTGCCCGAAGGGTTCCCATATAAGTATAGATAGTCCGATTGGATAGGTTAATGGCACAATTATAGTTCTGGTAACAGTTTCGCGGACTGACGAGAATGGCATTGGGTAAGTCGCGAAGCGTAACCTCTTTTTCCAGTTTCCTGGAGGGATAGCAATCCGTACCATAGGCCTGGGCCCGCAACTGTACTTTCTGGCCGGCTACCAGGTCCTGGATTACATGGCCGCCTCCATACCTGAATTCACCCGGATAGACCTTATTTAAGGGATCATCTTCGGCCGGCTCTGTAGCGCCGACATAGATATCTACCGCCGCCAGACCCGCATAGGCCGGGACACCATTCAGCCAGACCCTGGAGGCCTTTATAGTAGGAACGCTCTGACCGAAGTTGAGAAAAGCGCCGGAAGAGCACATCGGAGAAAATGTTCCGGTGGTCACTACATCCACCTTTTTAGCCGCGGCCACTGGCCCCTTCTTTTTAACCAGAGGGATCATCTCTTCTGCGGTCATGACCACGGCCTTGCCCTGCTTTATCCTGGTGTTTATTTCCTGGATGGTCTTGGTTACCTGGTATTTGCTCATTTTTTATATCCTTGAAAAAGAATCCCGGCTACCTGGCCTGGCTTTTAATAAGTTCTTCAATAACCGATGGATCGGCCAGGGTGCTGGTGTCGCCTAATTGGTCGAATTTGCCCTGGGCAATATTTTTTAAAATACGGCGCATAATTTTTCCGCTCCGGGTCTTGGGCAGCGCATCGACGAACTGTATTTTTTCTGGAGCGGCTATAGGGCCGATCTTTTTACGTACGTGTTTTATCAGCTCGCTTTGGAGATTCTCTCTCCGGGTTATTCCTTTTTTTAATATGACAAAGGCATAGATGGCCTGGCCTTTTATCTCATGCGGGTATCCCACCACCGCTGCCTCTGCCACATCCGGGCAAGAGACTATGGCGCTTTCAATCTCGGCAGTGCCCAGCCGGTGGCCGGAGACATTAATGACATCATCGATGCGGCCGGTAATCCAGAAATATCCGTCTTCGTCCCGTCTGGCCCCATCGCCGGTAAAATATATGCCCGGAAATTGGGAAAAATATGTCTCTTTAAATCTTTCCGGGTGGCCATAGATGGTGTACATCATACCCGGCCAGGTTTTTTTGATAACGAGGAATCCGTCTTTGTTTGTCGGACATTCCTGGCCGGCCGTATCAATTACCGCGGCATCCACCCCAAAGAAGGGGAGGACGGCTGATCCAGGCTTAAGAGGCGTAGCCCCGGGGAAAGGCGAGATCAAGACCCCACCGGTCTCGGTTTGCCACCAGGTGTCCACTATGGGGCAGCGCCCCTGGCCGATGACCCGATGGTACCAGAGCCAGGCTTCTGGATTGATAACCTCACCTACGCTCCCCAGGAGGCGCAGGCTGCTTAGATCATGCTTTTCAGGCCATGATTCTCCCTCTCTGGCCAGGGCCCGGATCAGGGTTGGCGCGGTGTAGAAGATGCTGACCCGGTGTTTTTCTACTACTTCCCACAGGCGATCGGGGGCCGGATAGGCAGGTGTTCCTTCGAATAAAACACTGGTGGCTCCGGCGGCCAGAGGTCCATAAACGATATAACTATGGCCGGTGATCCATCCGATATCCGCTGTACACCAAAAGGTATCCTCCTCACGAATATCAAAAATCCATTTCAAGGTCTCGAGTGCATAGAGAAGATAACCACCCGTAGTATGCAGCACTCCTTTGGGTTTACCGGTGCTCCCTGATGTGTAAAGTATGAAAAGCGGGTCCTCTGCATCCATTATCTCGGGCTTGCATACAGGAGAAATATCCGGAGCTGTCATCTCGTCATCCCATAGACTATCCCGGCCTGAAATCATGTCTATGGGGGTGCCCGTCCTCTTGCAGACAATACAGGATTCGACCTCAGGACATTCGGCCAGGGCTACGTCTGCGTTCTTTTTTAGTTCTATTACCTTTTCTCCCCGGAAAGAGCCGTCTGCCGTAATGAGTATTTTAGCCTGTTCGTCATTGATGCGGTCGCGTAAGGATTCGGCGCTGAATCCGGCAAAAATGACCGTATGGATGGCGCCAATGCGGCTGGCGGCCAGCATGCTGATGGGCAGCTCAGGTATCATGGGCAGGTAAATGGCAATACGGTCACCCTTTTTGATGCCTTTTTTTTTCAGGACATTGGCAAACTTACAAACCAGGTAATGAAGGTGCTGGTAAGTGAGTGTCTGCTCCCGTCCCCGTTCCCCTTCATAGATGAGGGCCGCCTTATTTCTTCGGGATGAGTTTAAGTGCCGGTCCAGGCAGTTATAGGAGGTGTTCAGCTTGCCGCCGATAAACCAGCTTACCCGGGGTTCGTTAAAATCAGCCTCAAAGACCTTGTCCCACTTCCTGAACCAGGTAAGGTCTTCTGCCATCTCGCTCCAGAAGCCTTCCGGATCGCGCAGGGAACGCTCGTACATCTCTTTGTAGTCTTCCAGACTCCTTAAGCGCGCCTTTTGCCTGAATTCAACCGGAGGCTCAAAAATCTTTTTTTCCTTCATAACGGGGTCAATAGTCCATTGTATAGTTATGTGGTAACCGTTCACCGTTGTCCGTTCACCGTTCACCGAAAAAGACGTTTTCGTGTTTTTCACGGGCAACGGCGGCCGAATAACGGAAAATACCTTCACCGTTTACCAGGCGGAGTTTTTCACGTTTTTTTGAGGGGCGACGGTTGCCGGAAAATACGATTACCATTGACTGTTCACCGAAAAAAAACTTTTCAGGTTCTTACGGACAACGGTGAACTGATAACGGTGAACGGATACCTTATGTGCGTCCTTTTCTGCTTATTATTAACGCATGACTGAAACAACCTTATAACCGTGCCTCTCTAGTGACTTAACAATCGGTTCTGGGTCGCACTTCTGAAGACGAATATATTGCAATTTTTTCCGGGAAGATTGGTTCACTATACCTATGCTTATGATTTCGCTATCATTTTCTTTGACTATGCGTGAGATTTCTTCTATGGACCCTTCCTCACCTTTCAATTCCAGGTCAATTCGGGAACTGGCATTTAAAAGCCCCATCATTTCGATAAAAGCGGCGAGGATGTCGGTAGTGGTAATTATGCCGACCAGTTTTTTCTTTTCAACTACAGGCAGGCAGCCGATTTTATGGCGATGTATCAAGCTGGCCGCCAATTCAACATTGGCATGGGGTTCTATGGTTATCGGGTTGATAACCATGGCATCCTGGACCGAGATCTTTTCTACCATCGACAGGAAAAAAAACTGACGCAGGCCACCTTCCGTGACCAGGCCCACCATAGAACTTTTATCGTTTTCTTCTATGACCGGCAAGTGGCGGATAGAATGTTTTTTCATAAGCTTCAGGGCCTCCTGAACCGTAGCCCCTTTACTTATATTGACAACCTTTTTGATCATCCAGCTTTTGACTTTCACGGTTGTTACCCCTTTTTGCTGATGGCTGACTACTGAATACCGGCATTGATACTAACATATAAGAAGGAGCGAAGTAAAGACCTGCAGAAGCTAAAAGCTCAAAGGGGCTTTCAGCCTTCAACCTTCGAGTTGCGATTTTTTTAACCCGAAACTCGTAACCCGGAACCCCAACCCTTCCTCCTGACCCATCACTCATCACCCATTACTCTTCTTCCGACTTCTGAATTCTGTCTTCTTTCTCCTGTTTTCTGGTGAAAATAATCCTCTGTAGTGTTGTAACATGGGTAATTAAGGCCAGGATAACGATGGCGTATGGTAAAAGATTAAAGATGGATCCGGCAGCCAACATAATTATCCGTTCCGGCCTTTCCGCTATCCCCACCGAGCAGCGCGGGATAATTAACTCCGCCCTGGCCCGAACGTAAGGAATAAGGGCCGTTCCAGACATGGCAATAAGCGTCCAGAGAAGGAGTGTCTTTTGTCCGCTGCTCCCATAGTAGTAAGCAATGCCGGCCAGGATACCCAGATCCACGTACCGGTCTAATACCGAATCCAGAAAGCCGCCAAAGCGAGTAACCTTACCTTGCGTTCTGGCCAGGGCGCCATCAAGTATGTCAAAAAAGCCGGAGACGAGCAGTATCAGCCCGCCCCACAGGCCCTGGCCCAGGCCAAAAAGAATCGTGGCTGGGATGGCTACCACCACACTGGTTATGGTCAGAAAGTTGGGACTGATACCCAGGCGGTGGATACGAGATAAAAGGCCGCTTAGTAACCGATCGAGTCTGTGATCAAGATTATGGCTGAGCATGCAATTGCAGTATCCACACTTAACGCTTCTGATACACGTCCGGATAGCAGGCGTCTTTCGATTATGCAAATCAGGTTAGCAAAAAAAGGCTGAAAGTCAAGATGAAGGTGTTCAAATTTTGATCTTATCTCTCTGGGGGAAGAGAAAGAATATGGAATTATTCTGGTTTAATAGCGATCTGTTTAGGTTTCACCTCTTCCTTTTTGGGCAATGTAATCTTGAGAACTCCTTTTTTATAGCTGGCCTTGATCTCTTCGCTTTTAACCGGAACAGGAAGCCGTATAGAGCGGGAAAATGCCCCGTAACAAGATTCGATACGGTGGAAGTTTTCTCCTTTTTCTTCCTTTTCCTGTTTCTTTTCTCCTTTAATAGTAAGGACATCACCTGACAACGAGATGTCAATATCTTTGGCATCCATCCCCGGAACTTCAGCCTTGACGGTGATATTATCTTTCGTTTCAGAAACGTCGAGTGAAGGACTCCATTCCCTCGATATTGATTCGAGTTCGGGTCCCCGGAAGAAAAAGGTATCCCACATGCGATCCATTTCTCTTCGTAGGTCACTCAATTCTTTAAACGGTTTCCAAGGGGTCAATTCAAACATATATACACCTCCTCTCCATTTGTTGTTTCCTTCCCTTCCCAGAGAGAAATATTGTATCAGTTAATATATTAAGATCTCGCAGATTCGCAGTCAACTAGTTTTTAGGGGTTAACAAAAGCCGGGGAAAAGCCTTGACGACATGGGGGGGGCGTGTTAACTATTGAGGCCGTCAGTTTTTGGCTGTCAGCTTCGCGCCCTGGCGATGCAGCTACCGCAGGACATGCAAGGATTGCCTGCGCAAGATAACGCACCCTAAAGGGTGCGGCTACGAGGGTGCGGATACAGATCGAATGTCAATCTTGGTAGCCGCAGACTTTAGCCTGCGTCCCTATAAGGAGGAACAGCGGTGGCCTGCGTAAAGCCCTTTCGTGGGCTCAGATACGACCCTAAAAAGATTGGTGATATGGAAAAGGCCGTGACACCGCCTTATGATGTCATATCGCCTGAGCAGCAGGAGGCCTTCTACGACAAGAGCCCCTATAACGTAGTGCGTCTGGACTTCGGAAAGAATTTAGAAGGCGATGGCGAGAAGCATAACCGCTATACCCGGGCCGCTCAAGACTTTAAGGCCTGGCAGAAGGCGGCTGTGCTTGTCCGTGACGAGCGGCCGGCTATCTATTTATACCATGTTACCTACACCCTGGATGATAGCCGTGTCTTTACCCGTAAGGGTTTTCTCTGTCTGGTAAGACTGGAGGATTTTTCTGCCGGTATAGTCAGGCCCCATGAAAAGACCTTTCCTAAGGTTACTTCCGACCGTCTCAAACTGATGGAGCACTGCTCGGCCAATTTCAGTCCGGTATTTTCCCTTTACTCGGATACTGAGAATACCGTCACGGAGATACTTGAGAGGCATAAAGAAGAGCCTCCTCTTGCCTCTTTTTATGACTGGGCAGGGCTAAAGCACGAGCTGTGGGCCGTTACAGACCCCAAGGCCATAGCCAGAGTCCAAAAAATCCTGGACAAAGAGCCCCTTTTCATCGCCGACGGGCATCACCGCTATACCACGGCCCTTGATTATCGCCGGATAATGCAGGAAAGATACCCGGAGTACGGGGAGCAGCAGGCATTTAACCATATCATGATGTACCTCTGCAGTATGGAAGATAAAGGGCTTGTGATACTCCCGACCCACCGCCTGGTCACCCGCAAGAAAGGCCTTTCATGGCAGGATTTCAAGAAGAAGGCCGTAAGCTATTTTAATGTAGAGAATTTTCCTCTTAATAGCCAGGATGATGCGGGCCGGGCCGAGGAGGTCCGCCGTGCCCTGGAGAAGGCCGGCCGGGACAGGCGCCAGGCTATGGGCCTTTATACCGGTTCCCATGACCATTTTTATCTCCTAAGTTTAAAGAAGGAAACGAGGCAGGAGGTCTTTGACAGAGAGGTGACTGCCCCGCTTCAGGAACTGGATGTCTTTGTATTGACTGAGCTTGTTCTGGACCGGGTCCTGGGATTGGCAAACACAAATAAAGACAACGCCTCTGGAGACAGGGTAAGTTACTATCATAACGCCCGCGAGGCCATGGAAAAAGCGGCCGGGGACGATAAGGCCTGGGCCTTCCTGCTTAATCCTACCCCTATTGAACAGGTAAAAAATGTGGCCACGGCCGGCCTGGTCATGCCCCACAAGTCCACCTATTTCTATCCAAAGGCCCTGACCGGACTGGTCATCAATAAGATCGTCCCGGATGAGGAGGTGTAAGGTTTATACCCGCAGATAGAGAGGCCCTCTGTGCCCCCGAAGAGACCTTAGATACCCTCTTTCATGGAAAAATCAGGGTCATCCAAAAAAAATCCGGTTACCGGTTTTCCATTGATGCCGTAATCCTCGCCCATTTTCCAAACTTCAAAGAAAAAGATATTGTCGTGGATCTTGGTTGTGGCTGCGGGGTTATCCCGCTTATTATTGCCTACCGCAGGCCGCAGGTCCGCCTTTTTGGTCTCGAGCTGCAGGGGGAGCTTTTTGACCTGGCCAGGCGAAATGTGATCACAAACGGCTTTGAAGATCGCATTACAATAAAGCAGGGCGATTTAAAGAATCCGGAGGGTATATTCCCGGCCGCACGTGCGGATTGGGTGGTCAGTAATCCCCCCTATGGCCGGTCATCATCCGGCCGTTTGAACCCAAAAGAAGAGAAGGCCCTGGCCAGGCATGAAATAGCCGCCTCACTTTTGGATGTCCTAAAAGCCGCGCGTTATTTCCTGAAACCGCGCGGCCGGGCAGCCTTTATATATCCGGCCCGGCGCACTGCCGGTCTCATAAGTGCCATGCGAGAGACAGGGCTGGAGCCAAAGCGCTTACAGGTAGTGTATTCTTATCCGGGGGATGAAGGAAGGTTTGTCCTGGTGGAGGCAGTCAAAAATGGCGGCGAAGAGCTAAAGATTCTGCCGCCGTTTTTTATCTACGATCAGGCCCGGCGCTATTCTCCTGAGATGCGGCGTCCTTATGAGGACCGGGCGGCGAAAGGGTAAACCGGATATCCTTGATTAGCAGCGAGCCAAGTCTGGCGTTAAGGTTGTCGCGAATTATCTCCTTGGACATCTGCAAATGATGCATCCACATGGGGTCTGAGACACCGACCCAGAGACATCCCTGCTTGAAACTCTTAGGCTGGGCCTGCCGGGCTATCACACTACCTACCACCTCGTCCCAGCAATCCCAGGCACTATAGACCCTGAAGCGTTCTTCCCAGTTCCTCTCAGAGACTATCTTCTTCAGGATGCTGCCGATGGAAGTTAGGGGCATGGGTATCCTTTTATAATACTACTAACTGGTCAGTTCTCTTAGTTTACCTTCCACAAGGTTCCGGATTTCGTCTAGCCTTTCAGCGCTCAGGGCCTCGAAACGGAGGACAAGCACCGGCTGGGTATTCGAGGCCCTGATAAGTCCCCAGCCGTCATCAAATACAATGCGCACGCCATCTATGTCGATGGTCTTATAGTGGGCTTGAAAGTATTCCTTGACCTTTTCCACCACGGCAAACTTGGATTCATCGGGACAGGGGACCCTGATCTCCGGAGTAGAAAAGGTCTTCGGCACGTCGGCGAGGAGTTCGCTCAACGGCCGTTCGGACTGGGCGACAATTTCGGCCAGACGGAGGGAACTATAGATAGCGTCATCAAAGCCAAGATAACGATCGGCAAAGAAGATATGTCCGCTCATCTCTCCGGCCAGGAGGGCTTTTTCTTCCCTTAACTTGCTCTTTATAAGGGAATGGCCAGCCTTCCACATGATGGGCCTGCCGCCGTTTTTGGCTATATCATCATAAAGGGTCCGGGAACATTTAACTTCTCCGATGACGGCCGCGCCGGGATTGGCCTTTAATATCTGACGTGCGAAGAGGATGAGAAGCCGGTCGCCGAAAAGGATGTCGCCCTTTTCGTCCACGACACCCAGGCGGTCGGCATCGCCGTCATAGCCGATACCAAAATCAGCCTTCTTCGAGGTCACCAATTTTATAAGATCACCCAAGTATTTGGGGACAGTAGGATCAGGAAAGTGGTTGGGGAATTCCCCGTCCACTTCGCAGTATAGCTCTGTAACCTCGCAGCCAAAATGCCGGAAGAGATCGGGCGCCACCATCCCTCCGGTGCCATTTCCGGCATCTATGACCACCTTCAATGGTCGCTTAAGAGAGATGTTTTGTTTTATGTAATGCAGATAGGCGGGAATTATGGGAAATGAGGATAAGGAGCCGGCCCCTGAAGTAAAATCCCTGGCCTCGATGATCTTTTTCAGCCCCTGGATGGCCTCCCCGTGTATGGTCTCTTTTCCTACACAGAGCTTGAAGCCATTGAAATCCGGGGGGTTGTGGCTGCCGGTCACCTGGACCCCGCCGTCCTTCTGAAGATGGAAAATGGAGAAGTAAAGGAGCGGCGTGGGGCAGAGGCCCACGTCTGTAACATTGCAACCTGTCTCCAGGATACCTTCGACCAGGGCCTTCTGAAAACGGTCTGAACTCAGCCGGCCATCCCGGCCTACGGTGACATCTTTTAGGCCATTTTTGCAGATAACGGTTCCATAGGCACGGCCGATGTCGCGCGCTATCTCTTCGGTCAGGTCATTATCTACAATGCCTCTGATATCGTACTCTCTGAAAATGGCCGGGTTCACAGAAATCTCCTGTTCTAGATCTTATGTCTGGCTGGGATATAAAACTTGCCTACAAGAAACAGCAATGGGACGCTTCTTCTATAACATTTTTCTCTAAAACTGTAAAAAAAATAAGCCAATCTGTCATTATCCAGATTGGCTGTCATTTAATCGTTCGCTCTTACCTTCTTCTAAGGCACAGACCGCTGACTGCTTTTGAACGGACGATACAAAGGGTCCCCTATCAAAATCATCTGCCATGACCAGAAAGGGTTTGACAGGGCATAGCATTCGGCCAAGTTCAGGCGTCCATCAAGCAACAGGGTAAAAAAAAGATCCGGGGGCGGGAAGGCCTGCACATACGGCTCAGCCACCGGTCCGATAGTGGCCGCTACCCCTTTTTCGAGCATAACCTTGCACCAGACCTGGCTGCCTTTATTCTTCAGTGTTGTACATTCCGAACTGGCGATATGAAACCCGACCGCGCCCCGGGCCCAGGCGAAGGCATCCACGTAGTGCGCTAGGCTGTACCATCCGCAGTAAAAAGCCGCATCCGGACACTGGCCCGGCTGAAAAAGTTTTTCCTGAGAATCCGCTACGACCGGCATCCGCTTACTCTTTTCCACTAGATGGGCCGTATTGTGAATGGCGCGATCATAAAATGCATAGCCGGTTAGTTTTTTATCGCCGGGGTCCGGCCACCGGGCATCAAAGTATGCTGTGCCACGCAACCCCTCTCTTTCCGTTTCAAGGCTATCGTCAATAATGCGGCGGACAATCTCTTCTGAAGGCCCGTCCAGGCGGCTTACCAGGAGCGCCTTTTGCGGCATATTTTCAATCTTCTTTCCCCGATAGCCCAAAAAATATTTATTGGGAAGCCAACCATCCAGCGAATAATGGTCTTCTCTGACCAGGGCCAGCTCAGAGTCAACCGCAGCGCCCTGAAAAACCTTCCGCGCCTGATCAATCTGCCGGTTGATTTTTGCCTCTGCGTCTCTCAGCGCTTCAAGCTCTTTATTATCCTGCTCTTGCCCTGCCTCCTTGATCTGTTCTCGCTTGGAACTCCGCTGTCTTTCCAGCTCTGACAACCGCTTTCGCTCCTCAGGGGTAAGTCCCGGCGGGTGCACACGCAACGGGATACCATACATAGTTACCAGACACCGGAACCGGCTACCTTCGGGGTCGTTTTTCTTAAGAAAAGCCCGTATGGGTGATGCGATATATTGTTCATAGTCATCCCTGCTGCAGTGTTCTACGGCAGGCGCCTTTAGTTCTATCAGGTTCTCCGCAGGAATTCCGCGCCTTTTCATGTAGTATTCAGCCAGATCACAACTGTGCCAGGCCATCCTATTGGCTACTACCACCACCTGTTCGGGGGCAAGCGCATAGCACTCTACCGGCCCCATTATGACCAACGCAAACAAAACAACCAACACTGGGATCACATCTTCATATGTCATTAGTTATCTCTTTGACCGTTTTGGCCGGCCGCCTATCCAAATCCAGATATTCCTGCCCTCGCCTGACCGCGCCGGTAACCGCGGTATAGCCCACCCCAAAAACCCTTCCGATCTCCTCATTCCGATATTGTCCGAGTTGATATAAGATGTAAATGGCTACATCACGTTTCGGACGCCGTTTTCTTTTAGGGCTCAACATTCCATCGGGATATTTTTTCCCCAAGCCGCTCTGATATCCTTAAAAAACAACGCACCGAATCCTTTATTCCTCAACAATAACCTGCTTCGCGGCCTCTCGCGATGTTCCTCTTCCTCAATGCACCGAATGTGCTCCTTACAGAACTCTCTGCTCCCGATCTTAACGAAAAAATGCACATAATTTAAAGTTTTTCCGGCCAATACCGAAAAGGAAAATCAGACTCTCCGGTCATAGGCCGGCTGTAGCCGGGGAGAATAAAAGGCTAAAAAATCTAGTTCAGGAGGAAAAAATTTTATGCCAGTTAGAAAGTACGTCTCGTTAATTCTAGTCTTGATGTTCGCATTTACTCTGGTCGCATTCTCTGTGCAAGCTGCCGAGAAGACGGCTACAAAAGAAGAACCGGCTTTTGTAGGCTCAGCTAAAGGAGGCAAGTACCACCTGCCCTCCTGCAAACTGGCCAAAAAAATCAAACAGGAAAACATGGTTACTTTTAAGGATGTAGCAGAAGCTGAAAAAAAGGGATATGAACCTTGCAAGACCTGTATCCCGGCGCCAACGGCGGCAAAACCAACTTCGGGGCCAGGGGCCAAGG
>JASEGX010000052.1:0-11081 GCA_030017815.1 Thermodesulfobacteriota bacterium
CTCAGTGAGAGAAGTAGCATCTGCAATCGTAAAGGGGACATTCAGTATCTTGGCCAGGGTCTGGGCCAGAAGGGTCTTCCCGCAACCCGTTGGGCCGACGAGAAGGATGTTACTCTTTTGCAGTTCTATACCTTGGGTATCGACCCGGCTATCAATTCTTTTATAGTGGTTGTGAACCGCTACGGCCAGTATCTTTTTTGCCCTTTCCTGGCCGATTACATATTCATCCATGATCTTTTTGATCTCTTGAGGCTTTGGTATCGAGCCGCTCCTCTTGGCCACCTCTTCCTTCTCATACTCCTCAGCCATAATATCATTACAGAGCTCGATACACTCATCACAGATATAGACAGCCGGACCTGCGATCAGCTTCTTGACCTCATCCTGGCTTTTACCGCAAAAAGAACAGAGTAAATCGCTTCCCTTTCTATCACCCTTTTTTGACATTAAACTTCCTCCTTTTTAGGCACAGGCCGTTTAGCTATAACCTCATCAATGAGGCCGTATTCCATGGCCTGCCCGCCACCCATGAAGAAATCGCGGTCCGTATCCCTGCTGATCCGCTCAATGGATTGGCCGGTATGGTCCGACAAAACCTTGTTCAGCTCTTCACGCAGCCGCAGAATCTCCCGCGCCTGAATATCTACGTCTGTGGCCTGCCCTTGGGCGCCACCCAGGGGCTGATGGATCAAAATACGCGAATGCGGCAGCGCATAGCGCTTGCCTTTAGCTCCTGCGGCCAGGAGCAGTGCGGCCATACTGGAAGCCTGCCCCATACACAGAGTCACAATATTTGGTTTTATATACTGCATGGTATCATAGATGGCCAGGCCGGACGTCACCATCCCCCCGGGGGAATTAATGTACAGGGTAATATCCTTATCCGGGTCTTCAGCTTCCAAAAAAAGCATCTGTGCAATTACCAGGTTAGCCAGGTCGTCATCTATCGGAGACCCCAAAAAGATTATCCTTTCCTTCAAAAGGCGCGAATAGATATCATAAGCCCGTTCACCACGTGAGCTCTGTTCTACAACAATAGGTATTAATGTCATCTTCTAGTCTCCATCTATTTTCAATACTTAACCCACAGCAGCCCAACTTATTTTATCTTCGCATGTTCTATAAGATAATCCAGTGTCTTCTGGGGTAATATATAATCCGGCAACGATTGCATGAGGCTAGGGTTGGCGCGCAGGTGATTAGCCTCTTCCGGCTTCATATTGAGCGTGCGGACGACCTTGGCAAATTCTTCGTCAATATCCTTCTCTTCCACCTTTAGATTTTCCCTGCGTGCTATCTCCTCCAAGATAAGCGAGCCCCGGGCCCGCTTCCCCGCCTCTTCTCTAAATTTGTCACGTAGATCTTTATCGGAAATACCTGTAGATTCAACGGGTATGCCCATTCTTGCCAGCTTACGCCGGGACTCATCCACCATAGCGTCTATTTCTTCTTCCAACAGACTCTCCGGCAATTCAAAATCACATTTTGCTATCAGCAGATCAATAACCTGGCTTCGCATATCGGCCTCAGACTGCTTTTTTCGAGCCTCAACCAAGGTCTCTTTGACCTTATTGCGCAGGTCTTCGAGGTTCTTAAAGTCAGCGCCCAGGTCCACAGCAAATGCATCATCTAATACCGGAACAACCTTTTCTTTTATGTCATTTACAGCAACCTGGAAGTCCATGGCCTTCCCGGCCATTGTTTTGTTTGCAAAATCCTCCGAGAAGGTCACTTTTATTTCTGTTTCGGCATTTTTTGACAAACCGATTAATTGCCTTTCAAAATCCGGATTAAAAAGCCTGGATCCGACCTCCAGATGATAACTCTGTCCGTTACTTCCCTCTACGGGGTTACCATCCAAAAATCCCTTATAATCAATAACCGCCACGTCTCCCTCTCTGATCGGCCGGTCTTCATCAATGGATTTAAAATGCGCATTCATCTGCCGGATCTCATCCAGTTTTTTCTCCACGTCCTGGCCGGTAACCGGCGCTTCCTTCTTCTCAATCTCCATCTCCAGGTAATCCTTCACTTCTACAAGCGGCTTAACCTCTACCGTAGCTGTGTATTTAAGATCCTCCCCGGGTTTAAACTCTTCCTCACCAATCACGGGCCTGGCCACCGGAGAAAGTCCCGCCTCTTGAACGGCCTTGGGGTAGGAATCGTTGAGAAGCTTATCCAGGGCATCTACTTCCACATTTTGACGGTAGTAACGTTCTAAAATCTCCCTGGGGACCTTGCCTGGGCGGAAACCCTTTATCCTCACCTTCTTGTTTAAGGCCCTGTAAGCGTTTTCAATCTCCTCAGCCACGACTTCCTGAGGAATCTCAACATAGATTTTCTTGCGGACGGCGCTTATATCCTCAACTCTGCATCTCACGTTTTTTGTCTCCTGACCTCTTGAAAATGGTGCGAGAGGGGGGATTTGAACCCCCACCCACGGTAGCGGACTGGATCCTAAGTCCAGCGCGTCTGCCAATTCCGCCACTCTCGCTTACGCATTAAATTTAATGCAGATGATAAGTTAAGTCAAGAAGAGAAAAATTCCTGTCAAGCCAATTTAGAAATGTCCGGTCTATGCGATTTTCTATTGACAAAATGAATATGACCATATGATATGTTACATTCAAAAGCAGTCATTATATACTTTACCATTCGTTTTGTAAACTGGCACAAGGTTTATCAATGTCCTCTGCACAACCGGCAATAACAGAAATTACCCCGGGGCTCGATCATTTCATGGAGCGTCTGAAGACTATCTATCAGGCCATGGACAAGGCTTACGACGAGATAACAGCGTACTATGGCTGCTCTTGTGCGGGTTGTGACGGCAATTGTTGCACGAGTTACTTTTTCCATTATACGGTGGCGGAGTATCTCTACCTTGCGAGGGGCTTCCAGGCCCTCCGCCCGGAAAGACAAAATGAGTTGCGGCGTCTCGCCCGTGAATTTGTAGGGGAACGCGACCGGCTGGAGGCTGAGGGGAAAAAGATTGACCTGATGTGCCCGCTCAATGATAGAGGCCTCTGCGGCCTGTATGCCTTCCGTCCGATGATATGCCGGCTGCACGGAGTCCCGCACTCATATCGCAGGCCGGACCTAGCGCTGGTTCGGGGTGAAGGCTGTCCTAAGCTGGTCCCGCCGGTCGTAGATGCGCCGGGGAATACTATAGAGAAGCCCGCCCGCCGCGAGCTTGACCGCAGCCGATTTTATAGAGATCTGGCCATGCTGGAGCAGGAACTACGCCAGGAAATCGGCTTTGGCGAACGTATTAAGATGACCATTGCCGACATGATCACGTCCATGGAAAAAGAGGAAAACCCGTAGATGAAAGATCTTATCTGTATTTTCTGTGGTGGAAAAGCCGTTCTTCAGGGAAGATGATACAATGCCCGGGTAGTCTGCAAGGATTGTGGACAAGAGACGAAAAAAGAAGCCTATCAGGACCAGATAGAAAAGTGGATAGAATCTGTCTGTCGGGATACTTCCCCCATCAAGAGGTAAATCCCGGGGGCTTCCAGCCTATGGTCGGTCGTAGACCGGATGAATTTCAGGTAGAAAAATGAAAGGTATTCTCATCCGTTGGATCATAAACGCCGGCGCCCTTTTCCTCGCTGCCCATGTGGTAGAAGGGATAGAGATCACCGGATTCTTACCGGCCCTGGCCGGCGCCTTGATCCTTGGAATATTGAACACTTTTATTCGTCCGGTTGTACTGATCTTAACCCTCCCTCTAAACGTCCTTACCTTAGGGCTCCTGACTTTTATCATAAACGGCCTTATGCTCAAAATCGTAGCCTCCATCCTTAAGGGCTTTGAGGTCCAGGGCTTTTGGCCGGCGGTCTGGGGCGCCTTGATTATAAGTACCGTAAGTTGGATAATGAACATATTCATCAACTCCCGGGGAAGGATTGAATACATCGAGATGAAAAAAGGCCGGGACGGGCAATGGGAGTAAATGTGAATTAGATAACAAAATTGTTGACAAAATTGTATATCGCAGTAATTGTATCTATATCTGGGGTACGAAGTGGTATTTCAGAGCTAGACAAAGGCGTCCACTGGACTTATTATTATGCGTATATCCAGCGGACGTTTTTTTTATTTCCCCGGGGAAAAATCTTGGCGGCGTTAATGTATGCACAAAAATGCGCATATTCTACATAGCCAGTTTCTAAGGAGCACATAAAAGTGTTACACCAGCCAATAACTAAAAACTATCACGACTTCATCATCGAGCGTGATCCGGAAAAGTGCATCCAGTGCCAGGTCTGCGTCCGTCAGTGCTCTTACGGCGCGCATATCTACAATGAAAAAGATGAACGGGTTACCGAAGATGAGGCCAGATGTGTCGGCTGCCACCGTTGCGAGGCCCTCTGCCCCACCGAGGCCTTGACTATCAGGAGAAACCCGTCCGAATTCAGAGAAAACGCACTCTGGGCCCCGCAGTTTATCAAAAATATTTATAAGCAGGCGGATACCGGCGGCGTCCTTTTGACCGGTATGGGCAACCCTTATCCCTACCCCGTCTATTGGGATCGTATGGTCCTAGATGCCAGTCAGGTGACCAACCCCTCCATTGACCCCCTCCGGGAACCGATGGAACTCAGGACCTGGCTCGGCTCTAAACCGGATGCTATCGAAGTAGAGATGAAGAAGGGCAAGCCTAACCTCACAACGCAGTTTTTGCCGCAGTTGCAGATTAACTACCCCATCCTGTTCTCGGCCATGTCCTATGGATCTATCAATCTGAATGTTCACGTCGGTCTGGCCCGGGCTGCGGAAGAATTAGGGATTCTTTACAATACCGGCGAGGGCGGCCTGCATCAAAGCCTGTATAAATACGGTGAAAATACCATTGTTCAGTGTGCTTCCGGTCGTTTCGGCGTGGATAGCAAGTACCTCAATGCCGGTGTAGCTATCGAAATCAAAATCGGCCAGGGGGCAAAACCCGGTATCGGCGGCCACTTACCCGGCGAAAAAATAGGAAAAGAAATCTCCATCACCAGGATGATCCCGGAGGGAAGCGACGCCATCTCACCCGCGCCTCACCATGACATCTACTCCATCGAAGATCTGCGGCAACTCATTTACGCCCTTAAAGAAGCCACCGATTATGAAAAGCCGGTCTTTGTAAAGATTGCCGCGGTTCATAACTCCGCGGCCATCGCCAGCGGTATAGCCAGGGCCGGAGCAGATGTCATCGCCATAGATGGATTCCGGGGAGGCACCGGAGCCGCCCCCACCATGATCCGTGACAATGTAGGCATCCCCATTGAACTGGCCCTGGCCTCTGTTGACGAAAGACTAAGACAGGAAGGGATACGAAATCGCGTCTCCCTGCTGGCGGCGGGCGGCATCCGCTGCAGCGCCGATGTAGTAAAGGCCATTGCCCTCGGCGCAGACGCGGTATATATCGGGACGGCGGCCTTAATCGCCGTCGGCTGTACTGTCTGCCAGCGTTGCTATACCGGTAAATGCCCCTGGGGTATCGCTACGAACGATCCCTATCTTGCCAAACGGATCAATCCGGATATTGCCCACCGGAGATTGGCCAACCTGGTCCGCGCCTGGGGGCATGAAATCCAGGAGATGCTGGGCGGCATGGGTCTCAATGCCATCGAGAGCCTGCGGGGTAACCGCGAGAAGCTTCGCGGCGTAGGGCTGAATGAAGTGGAATTAAATATCCTCGGCATTAAACATGCCGGGGCATAGGTGTGCGCGAAGATGAAAAAGGTCTATGCAAGGGAAGACGTGTGTATCGGTTGCCGGCTCTGTGAAATCGCCTGTATTGTTGAACATTCCATATCCAAAGATATCATAAGGGCCTTTAAGCAGGAAGAGAAAAGACCGGCGCGCAATGTCGTGGAAGAATGCGGCCCGGTCTCGTTCTCTGTCCACTGCCGTCACTGTGACGAGCCGCCTTGCGTCCAGGTCTGTATTTCCGGGGCCATAGTCAAGGATCCAGCGACCGGGATAGTAAATCACATACCGGAAAAGTGTGTGGGCTGCTGGTCATGCGTCATGGCCTGTCCGTATGGAGTTATCAAAAGGGACACAGACCGGGGGAAAGTGATAAAATGCGACCTCTGTCCGGACCGCGACCTGCCGGCCTGTGTTTCCGCCTGCCCCAACGAGGCCCTACTTTACGAGGAGAAATAGGTTTATGAAATATGTTATTATTGGAAATGGTGTGGCGGCCATAGGGGCGGTGGAAGGGATTCGTCAGACAGACCGGCAAAATCCGATTACTATCATTGCCGCTGAGCCCTATGCCACATACGGTCGCCCCCTTATCGCCAACCTTTTGCGTGGAAAGATACACGAGGCAGACCTGGCCTACCGCCCGGAGGTATTCTACCGCGATAATAAGGTAACCCTCTTGCTGGGACGTACCGCCACAAAAATCGATGTCGCAGCGCGCCGGGCGCTATTGGAAGATGGAGACAAAGTCCCCTACGACAAACTCCTCATCGCCACGGGCGGCAAACCTTTTATCCCGCCCATCCAGGGTAAAGATGGACCTGATGTCTATACCTTCACCACCCTTGATGATGCCAAGAAACTGGATGCATTGGTCGGTAAAATAAAACAAATCGTGGTTATCGGCGGGGGCCTTATCGGTCTTAAGGCCGCAGAAAGCCTCCATGATCGGGGTCTTAAAGTCACCGTGGTCGAACTGGCCGACCGCATATTGAGTACCGCCTTTGACCAGACAGCCGGTAAGATCATCGGCAACCGTTTGGCCGAGGTAGGCATAGAGGTCATAACCGAGAGTTCAGTTAAAGAGATTGTACGCAAAAAGGACCGGGTAAAAGGCATTATACTAAATGATGGTCATAACCGGGGTTGTGAGGCTGTAGTAATAGCCATCGGGGTTATCCCCGATAAGGATATCGTCAAGGGAACCGGCATAGAGACAAATCGCGGCATAGTGGTCAACGACTATCTGGAAACCTCTGTCGCCGGTATTTACGCAGCCGGAGACGTAGCCGAGGCCCTCGATCTTCTCTCCGGTGAAAGGCGTGTAGTGCCGATCTGGCCCAATGCCTATAACCAAGGGCAGTATGCCGGCCGGAATATGGCCGGGGCCAGAGTGACCTATAAGGGCGGGCTCCCCATGAATTCCATTGAGTTTTATGGTATTCCCACCATGTCCATGGGTATGGCCAATCCAGCCGATGCCGGCTATGAGGTCATAACCAGACTTATCCCTGAAAAGAATGTCTATCGGAAGCTGGTCCTCAAGGATGGGATACTGGTCGGCGCCATGCTGATTGGCGAGGTAGAAAGGGCGGGGATACTGACCGGCCTCATCAGAAACAGGGTGAAGGTCAACAGCTTTAAAGAGGAATTAATGAAAGACACCCTTAGCCTTAGTTCTCTGCCCGGGGAAATACGCGCGGAGTGGTTAAATAAATAATCAAAAACTATACGGAGCCACGCGATCATGAAGAGTTGGCAGTATCAAAAGGATATTTCCGGATGCGGACTTTCCGGAATCATCAACAAGAACGGGGAAAGGATCACGGGTGAAAGCATTATCTGCTCTATAGCCTGTCAACACGATAGAGGAAATGGCCTGGGCGGAGGGTTCGCGGCCTATGGTATCTATCCTGATTTTAAGGATCACTACGCCCTGCACATTATGGCGGATAATCTTGACGCCCTCCATGCGGTTGAAGGTTTCTTAAACCAGACCGTCTCTGTCGTGCATCAGGAAAAGATCCCGACCCGGCCCAATAAATACATTACCGATCCGCCTATCCTGCGTCGTTATTTTATTGAACCGGTGAAGGAAGGGGACAGGATATGTCGCTGGCCCGGCTTGAGTGACGATGACTATATAGTCCGCGTGGTGATGAATGTTAACCGGGACATTAAAGGCGCCTATATCTTTTCGAGCGGCAAGAATATGGGGGCCTTTAAGGGCGTGGGTTTCCCGGAAGATATCGCCGACTTTTACCGCCTCGACGAATATTCCGGCTATATCTGGACGGCCCACAACCGGTTCCCGACCAATACCCCGGGCTGGTGGGGCGGCGCTCATCCCTTTACCATCCTGGACTGGTCAATCGTGCACAATGGCGAGATTTCCTCCTACGGCATTAACAAGCGTTATCTGGAGATGTTCGGTTACCACTGCACCCTGCTTACGGATACGGAAGTAGTGGCCTATCTCCTTGATCTCATCATCCGAAGGCATGGGTTGCCTGTAGAACTGGCCTGTAAGGTCTTTGCCCCGCCATTCTGGCAGGAAATTGACCGAATGGACAAAGAAGCAAAGAGGCTCTTTACGGCTATTCGTATGGTTTATGGCAGCGGCCTGTTAAACGGCCCCTTTGCCATCCTATTTGCGTACAACGGGGGTCTGGTGGGCCTTAATGATCGAGTAAAGCTGCGCCCCCTGGTCGCTGCCGTCAAAGGGGACACGGTTTATATGGCCAGCGAGGAATCGGCTATCCGGGCTATCTGTCCTGATCCGGAAAAAGTCTGGGCGCCCAAGGCCGGAGAGCCGGTTATTGTAACTATGGACAAGGGCGCTTCCACAACGAAAAAACAGGCCAGGTTAAGCCCGGCCTGTGCCGGGGCATAGTAATTTTGACATGAGAAACGAGGCAGAAAATCCAATGGAAATCAATGCGCAGGGAATTTACTATAAAGATCTAAACGACATAATAAGAAAGGCCATAAGGAATGGAGAGGAAAATTTTATCCTGAGAAATGTCAACGGCCAGCGTTACATCGCGGATGGCATAAGCAAAAAAATCAGTATGGAGGTCTATGGCGTTCCGGGACAGGACCTGGGAGCCTTCATGAAGGGACCACGCGTCGTAGTTCACGGCAATGCCCAGGACGGGGTGGGCAACACCATGGACGTCGGCAAGATCGTTGTGGAAGGTATGGCCGGAGATGTCGTAGGCTACGGGATGAGGGGCGGAAGGATTCATATCAAAGGCGACGCCGGCTACCGCGTCGGTATCCACATGAAGGCCTACCAGGACAAGATCCCGGTGATCGTCATCGGCGGCAAGGCCGGAGATTTTCTTGGTGAATACATGGCTGGAGGAGTAATCATCCTCCTGGGTATGTTCAGCCAGGATGCCGCCAAACCCATAGCGGGTATCTTTATGGGCACCGGTATGCACGGGGGGGTTATATACGTCCGGGGCGAGGTCGATCCTCATCAACTGGGATTTGGGCTAATTCCCAAAGAGTTAGACGGCGAGGACCAAAAAAATCTTAAAATTTACCTTAAAGAATACTGCGACGACCTGGATATTGATCTTCGAAAGGTATTATCTGTGCCATTCAAGAAAGTAGTCCCTTTCTCACACCGACCTTATGGGAATATGTATGCGTATTGACAGAAAAACATCTCGCGAGATAGAAGAAATTACCTGTCTATACGAGATTGCCAGGGCCTTAGGCGCCTCTCTGGACCTGAGGGCCTCTCTGCATAGCACCCTCGATATACTGGCCAAAAAATTGGGTATGACCAGGGGTACCATTACCATTCTCAATCCCGTGGTCTCCGAACTCCAGATTGAAGTAGCACATGGATTGACTGCCGAGGCCCGCAAGAGAGGCAGATACAAACTAGGTGAAGGGATCACCGGCAAGGTGGTAGAATCCGGCCAACCTATGGTTGTCCCCAGGATCAGCGAAGAACCTTTATTTCTCAACCGAACCCGCTCCCGGGGGGGTCTGGCCAAGCAGGATATCTCCTTTATTTGTGTACCGATAAAAGCCGCCCAGAAAACAGTAGGGGCCTTAAGTGTGGACAGGCTCTTCCAAACAGACGTCTCACTAGATGAAGACCTGAGACTTCTGACCATCATTTCTTCCCTGATTGCCCAGACAGTAACCAAGATACAGACGATGGAGAAAGAAAAGGAACTCCTGATCAACGAAAATCTGGAGTTGAGGCACCGGCTGACTGACAAGTACAGTATTTCCCATATCGTGGGAAACAGCAGCCGGATGAAGGAGGTCTATGAGATGATCTCCCGGGTGGCCGGAAGCAATGCTACCGTACTCATCCGGGGAGAGAGCGGCACCGGTAAGGAACTGGTGGCCCATGCCCTCCACTATAACAGTCGCCGGACCCATAAACCATTTATTAAGGTCAATTGCTCGGCCTTGCCGGAAACCCTCATTGAAAGCGAACTGTTTGGCCATGAGAAAGGCGCTTTTACAGGGGCCATCCATCAAAAAAAGGGACGCTTCGAGCTGGCCGAAGGAGGCTCTATATTCCTGGATGAAGTGGGCGAACTCAGCCAGAACATTCAGGTCAAGTTGCTGCGCGTCATCCAGGAGCACGAATTCGAGCGCCTGGGCGGTACGCAAACGATTCACTGTGACGTTCGGATAATTGCGGCGACCAATAAGGATCTTGAAGAGGCGCTCAACAGAGGAACGTTTAGGGAAGATATCTATTATCGCCTCAATGTCTTTCCCATCCATATACCGCCGTTAAGGGAACGTAGGACTGATATTCTGCTCCTGGCCGAACATTTTTTAGAAAGGTTCTGCCAAGAAAATAATAAAAAAATCCGCCGCATTTCCACACCGGCCATTGATATGTTCATGCAATACCACTGGCCGGGCAACGTTCGGGAGCTTCAAAACTGCATGGAAAGGGCCGTCCTGGTCTGTGATGAAGAGGTTATAAAGAGCTACCATCTTCCTCCGACGTTGCAGACGCCGGGCAGCTCCAGGACCCATAGTCACCTCTCCTTAACTGAAGCGGTGGATAACACTGAGAGAGAGATGATTATAGATGCATTGAAAGAGACCAGGGGCAATCAGTCCCGGGCTGCTCAATACCTGGATACGAGCCTGCGTATTCTGAATTATAAAATTCACAAATATGGACTGGACCCAAAGAAGTTCAAGGTGAGCTAGTTCATTGTTCCACCCGGAATACCTGGGGTTCCGGATGGAAACAAGCTAGATCTCAACAATTATACCTCTACGCCCAACCGCCCCCCTCTGTCATCCGCAAGGCGAGCCCGCCAGAAAAAGGCAAAGACAATCTCGCCTGAATGCACTGATACCACGTTGTAATCAAATCCCCC
>JASEGX010000052.1:11091-12621 GCA_030017815.1 Thermodesulfobacteriota bacterium
TTCAAAGGGGGGAAATTACACCCCCTCTTTGGAAAAGAGGGGTTAGGGGAGATTTTATGGGTATATGTTTGATTGCAACTTGGTATGACAGGGCAGGCATTCATTACAATTTTGTAAAAAATGCGCTGCCGTTAGCACAAAACTGTAAAAAATATTTTATGAATAACCACCTGACAAAAACTTAATCGTCTGTTTCTGCTGGTTTTTTTAGGATGGCATGAATGGTGCTTTTATCCTCAATCAAAAACATGAAAGGGGAAGGGAAAGATCATGGTCAACACAGCAGACACCATGTTCATCATGCTTTCGGCAGCTCTCGTAATGCTTATGACCCCGGGGCTGGCGCTCTTCTACGGGGGCATGGTCCGGAGCAAAAATGTCCTGGGAACTATTATGCAAAGTTTCGTGATACTTGCGGTGATCAGCGTAGAATGGATACTCTGGGGGTATAGCATGGCCTTCGGCCCGGATATAGGAGGGGTGACCGGAACCCTGGATTGGTTCGGGTTGAGTGGCGTGGGCTTGTCCCCTTTTGCCGGATATTCTGAGGGCATCCCGCATCTTGCCTTTATGATCTTCCAGGGAATGTTCGCGGTCATAACTCCGGCCCTAATTACCGGCGCGTTTGCGGAACGCATGAAGTTCAGCACATTTTTGCTTTTCACCATATTATGGGTGACCCTGGTCTATAACCCCATCTGCCATTGGGTATGGGGAGTAGGCGGATGGATACGCAACCTCGGGGCCCTGGACTTTGCGGGAGGAACGGTTGTTCACATCAGTTCCGGCGCTTCTGCCCTGGCTGCGGCCTTGCTCATTGGGAAAAGAAAAGGCTATGGCACGGAACCCATGCATCCCCATAACCTGCCCATGACCATACTGGGTGCCGCCCTATTGTGGTTCGGATGGTTTGGTTTCAATGCCGGGAGCGCCCTTAGCTGCGGCCCACTGGCCGTCAATGCCTTTGTTACCACACACGCGGCGGCAGCCGCAGCGGCGTTGACCTGGACGATCGTAGAATGGATATACCGCGGCAAGCCCACTACCCTGGGCACGGCGAGCGGGGCCGTGGCCGGCCTGGTAGGCATTACCCCGGCCTGCGGTTTTGTCGGCCTGCCGGCGGCCCTTATTATCGGAATTGTAGCCGGATTTCTCTGCTACTTTGCCATCGTCATGAAAACTAAATTAGGCTATGATGACAGCCTGGATGTGGTAGGCATTCACGGTGTGGGAGGCACCTGGGGGGCTCTGGCTACCGGCCTTTTCGCGGACAAGGTCATCAATGCGGCCGGCGCGAACGGCCTTTTCTTCGGCAATCCAGGCCAACTGGGCATCCAGGCCCTCTCGGTTATTGTAACGATCGGCTATGCCTTTATCATGTCCCTTATCCTATTGAAGGCGCTGGATTGGATAATGGGCCTGCGGGTCAGCCCTGAGGACGAAGTGAGCGGGCTTGACCTCACCCAGCATAACGAAACAGCGTACAACTTATAAAGATCAAGCGCTCAGGAGGAGGCCGTGAAAAAGATA
>JASEGX010000053.1 GCA_030017815.1 Thermodesulfobacteriota bacterium
AGGTTTTTCATCTTCGCCATAAATCGGAAAATTCCTGCTAATGATGTAAGATTAAATAAGTTTTTGTTGTTTTCTCCCGTGCGTGATATAATCACAACGGGGGCGATTGCCTTGTTTCCATAAAAAGTAAATCTAACAAATTACAAACAAACAGGCAAAATCATATGTACCACGGGCCCTTCCCCTTGACTGGGGGTCAAGAGGTCGAAGGTTCAAATCCTTTCGCTCCGACCAATTAAAACCCCGGAGAGCCTATGTTTTATGGGCCTTCCAGGGTTTTGCATTATATGTAAATTGCATAAGATTACATAGGTTTTAACAGGTTTTTCCTCTAGAATCTAACAAATATCTAACAAAATCACATCATACGGATGGCCTTTTTCAGGGCCTCGATGTCGGGGTGCGTGTACTCATCAGCGGTAAAGGCATAAGTCGCATGTCCGGCCATCTGCTGGATATAGATTGTATCGACTCCCTTTTCTGCCGCTATGCTGCAGAAGGTATGGCGGCACTTATGCGGGGTGAGTTTGCGCACTTCCGCCGCATCCAGGGCCGGGTAGTAAAAATCCTCCCGGTATTTTTTGGCCGACAACCTTTTCCCTTCATCGTTGCAGATCAAGGCTTCCCCTTCTCTATCGTACCATTTTTTAATATATGGCAGGATCTTCGGGTGAATCGGGATAATCCGATCTTTCCCGGCGTCGGTTTTGATCCCGCCCGTGATCAGTTGCTTGTCCATGTCAACGTTAAACCTGGTCAGCCCGAGCATCTCCGAGATACGCATCCCGGAGTAGATCAGGATCAAGACTGTGTCTGCCCAGGGAACCTTATCAACCGCCGCCTTCTCCAGCTTCTTAACTTCGGGATCGGTAAAGCGGTCTTTCTTCCCCTTTTCCTCCCTGGGCAGTTCAATGTGCTCGGCAAGATTATCTCTAATAATACCGTTTTTATTGCCGTATTTATACAGCAACCCTATAAGGGTTTTAATTTTTTTCATGTGCGAGTGGCTCTTTTCTTCCTCTTCCTGCTCATCTATTATGTCCTGCCAGTGGCCGGAGCGAAGTTCCCGGAAAAGCTCTTTTTCGTATCGCTGGAGATATTTCCACGCCGCTTTGTAGTTGTTGACCGTGTCTTTGGAGATTCCCTTTTTCTTCTTGCCCTCTTTGTATTTTTTAGCAGACCATTCTTTGTAGACTTCGGCCAGCGTCATGTCGGCCTTCGGTGTGATGGGGTTGTGGCGGCGAAGAGAAATCGCATCCAGCGCCTCACTTTGCGATTCAAAATAGCCGATAGTCTCGTAGATCGACCGGCCCTTCTCGTCGCGGCCCTTATATTCCCGCGCTATCCAGGGCTTGCGCCGGTTGCCCGGCAGCCGGTAGCAGGTGCCGAAACTGTTGGGCAGCTTCATCACATCACCCCACGTTGATAATAATTTTTTTAAGCTTGCCCGCTATATATATGTCCCCGGCATCATAGGACTTCGGAGGGTTAGCCGGGTTTTCTGATTGTAAAATCAACTTGTCCCCGTCAATATACACTCTTTTTAAAACCGCTTCATCATCAATAATTACCGCAGCAATCTCTCCATTTTCAACCGTGGGCTGCCGCCTGATCAGAAGGAGATCGCCATCATGTATCCTTGCCCCAGACATTGATTCACCCCTTGCCTTTAAATAAAAATATTCACTTCCGTTTATCCAATCGGCGGGGGTTGACTCATAGCTTACAGGGCTTTCTAAAACCATAGTGCCGTCGCCACAAGAAATATTTTCGTAAAGCGGTAACATCTTAATGCCGGAAAAGGTTTCTTCTTTTCTGTTTGTTTCAATGTCACTTTTTTCTATGCATAGGGTATCTGCAATTGTCTGCAAATTCCCAGGTAGCATAAGGGTTTTGGCATTGCAATAATCGTTGATCGTGCTCAGGGCTATTCCCGTCATATCGGCCAGTTGGGTTTGAGATAATCCCTTTTCGCTCAAGATCCTCCTCAGGCTCATGGCTGAGTTTTTAATAATGTTTTTTTCATATTCTGCATACTTGCTTCTTGCCACCTTTATCACCTCTGTTCTGTTATTTCCCTACCAATCCGATTATATACTATTTATTTTGGTATGTATATAAAAAATCCGAAAAAACCGGTTGACAATCCGATTAAATCGGATTATAATGAGTTAAACACTTTGAACAGGAGGTAAATAGAAATGCAAAAGCTCGTCATCACTTTACGCGCAGCCCGAGTTAACAACGGACTGACCCTCAAAGATGTCGCCAAAGCTACCGGCAAAGCCGCTGACACCATCAACAAATATGAGCGGGATTCATCCAGCATACCCCGCGATCTGCTATGCAGATTATTGCAGCTTTATGGGGTAGACGGCGACGTTATTTTTTATGGTCGGGAATCCGATTTTATCGGAAAAAAGAATAAGTCGGCATAGAGAGGAGGGGCACCATGCCAAAACCCCTGCCCGTTGAAACTGCCGCCAAACAGTTGGGCATCACCGGTGGCCTGCTGCGCGAAGGACTGAAGCAAGATAAATTCCCCTTCGGGGTGGCGGTGAAAATGAAAAAACGGTGGGCATTTTACATCAACCCCGCAGCCTTTGAAAGGTATCTGCGGGGGGAGTGGGAGGGATGTCAAGAACATGTCAAGGCTAATTGACGAAACCGGCAACACTTACGGCAGGCTGACGGTGACCCAACCTGCTGGCCGCGATTATCGAGGGACGGCAATGTGGGAGTGCCTTTGCGAGTGCGGAAAAACCCATATCGTAAACGGAACCCTCTTGCGGAGCGGCAGGGTTAAGTCCTGCGGTTGCTACAAAATCGATTGGCCCAAGCTCCACAAAACGACGCACGGCATGAACCGTAAAGGGCAACGCCATCCTATCCACCGAGTATGGACAGGCATGAAAACCCGTTGCTACAACGACAAGGAACCCTGCTGGAAAAACTACGGCGGGCGCGGGATTAAGGTCTGCGCCGAATGGCAAGAGTTTGTTCCCTTCATGAAATGGGCGCTTGCCAACGGCTACAGGCCCGGATTGGAAATCGACCGCCGGGACAACGATGGGGACTATTCCCCGGATAACTGCCGCTTCGTGACCACGGTGGTCAACATGCGTAATAAGCGAAACAACCACCCGATCACCATCGGCGGCGAAACAAGGATTCTGGCGGAGTGGGCTGAGATAAGCGGCCTTCACCATACGCTGGTTTTATATCGATTAAGGGATGGATGGGATGAAGAGGATCTACTGGTGCCGGTGGGCACGTATCACAACTACGCGAACCCGAGGGTAAAAAAGGTTTTGGAGGAGGCTTTAGTATGAAAAAGTTTTGGAAGAACCAGGCAGGTTTTAGTTTGCCGGAACTCTTGTGCTGCGTCGTGATCATCGCTCTCCTCGTCGCCCTCTCAATCCCTATCTACTCCACCGTCCGCAATCAGGCCAAAGAAACCGCTTTCGACGCGCAAGTTAGAGAACTTCGCACCGCTGCAGAACTCCATCTCGCCACCGGTGGCGGCAACGCCATCTGGGCGCCGGGAGCCGGGGCACAAGCCGGTGACGTTGTAGCTGGAGCGCACGAGGCGTGGTACCGCTGGCTGCCGGAGTGGCCAGAGAATCCGCTGGAGACCGGGGATTTTGTGGTTGAGATTCAGGACGGGAAAATATTTGTGTCGCCGGGGAGGGAAGAGTGATGGACACCATCCGCGTAAAAACCCCCGGCGGCCCCGGCATCCTTTGGGGTATCGACCGGGGGAAGATCATCGTGGAACACGATTGGCAATACCTTGTCGGTTATCCAGTCGAGCAAGTAGAAAGAGTTGAGGGGGATGAAGATTAATGGACTCGCCCTGCGTGTACCAAGACGAAAGGAGACGGACATGATCATCAGTTTAGGCGAAAGAGTAAAGGACAAAATATCGGGTTTTGAGGGCATCGCTTGTGCCCGGTCGGAGTATCTTAACGGATGCAAGCGCATCCTGATCGAGCCGACAAAGCTGAAGGACGACGGCACCCTGATAGACGGCCAATGGTTTGACAGCCAGCAGATCGAACTGCTTGGCCCTGGTATAAACGCCGAGCAGAATCCGTCCGGCGGGCCGCAGGTTACGCCGAGAAGGGCGCAAGATCCGAGGTAACAACCCCCCCAACAGACCAACACCACAGCGCGGGGGTTGGAGCGACCGGCCCCCGCCTGATAAAGAGAGGAGGATCAATGAATGTTCTGCACGGCAACTTACATCAAGCGCGACGTTAAGTTTATCCCTGGGAAATCCCCGAACCGTCGGTTGGTGATCACGCTGGTCAATCCCGTTACCTACGAACCGGAGGCAAAAGCGACCGTCAATGTCCCGGAAGCGGAACTATCTGAAGATGAAATCATTATCAAGGACTGGTCGGAGAATGAGGGGATGCTGGAATTTTTCCTGGACAACGGCCTTGCGATAGACACCGGCAGGACCGTCGGGACCGGGCAGGTTATCGCAAGCGTGGTTAAAATTACCGATAAGCTGAGGGCCGAACTGGGGATATAACCCACAACCGCCACCGGGGGCGGACACCCGGCCTGCCCGGTAATGGGCCGGGGGAGAGGATGGAAAGGATGAACAAGATATGCCCGATGATGAGCAAGGTTTATGTGGATACCAATGGGGATTGGCCGACGCCGCAGTTGAAAGAAATAACTTGCAAGACCGGCTACTGCGCTTGGTGGGACATCGGTAATAACCAATGCGCCATCGTGGACATCGCGCACACCATGGACGCGCTTTACGATGACGGGATGCCAAACAGGTAAACAGAGAGGAGGAGAACGGACATGAAATTACTTACCCTGCCTCTGCACAATTTTATGGGAATCCGAGACTTTACCCTGGATACCCGGGGCGGTAAGAATGTTTCGATTTATGCGGATAACGGCGGCGGCAAAACGACCCTCTTTTCCGCTTTCAACTGGCTCCTGTTCGGCAAAGACAGCCTCAACCGCTCCGACTTCGACATCAAGACCCTGGACGCCGATAACCGGCCCCTGCCCGGACTTGACCACAGCGTTGAGGCGGTGCTGGACTTAGATGGCCCAAAACTGACCCTAAAAAAAATCTACAAAGAAGTCTGGACAAAGAAGCGCGGGAGCGCGACGGCGGAATTTACCGGCCACACCGTTGACTATTTCGTGGACGGGGTGCCGACGCCGAAAAAGGAATACGACAAGGTAATTGCAGACATCGCAGACGAGGCCACGTTTAGACTCCTGACGAACCCCCGCTATTTTAACGACCACCTGCACTGGCAAAAGCGCCGGGAGATACTGCTTACAGTGTGCGGTGATGTGACCGACGCCGATGTCATCGCCAGTAGCCGCGACCTGTCCGCGCTGCCGGGGATCCTGGGCGACCGGCCCATGGATAAGCACCGGGATTATATCAAGGCGCAGCTGTCCGCTATCAACAAGGAACTGCAGCAGATCCCCGTAAGAATCGACGAGGCGAACCGCGCCCTGCCGGACTTAACCGGGCTAAGCAGAACCGCCTTTGAGAATGAGCTTCATGTCCTGGCCACCTTAAAGCAAGGCAAGGAGCAGGAGCGGCTGCGGCTGGAATCCGGCGGGGAGGTGGCGGAGAAAAGGAAGCGGCTGGCTGAAGTTGAGGGGGAATTGCTGGGGGCAAAGAACAAACTGCGGGCCGACTTTGATGCGGAAGTATCGGCGGCCCGGAGCGAGTTACGCAGCATAGAGGATTCAATCGACCGGCTGGATGCCCAGTTTATCACCCCAAAATCACGGGCGATCTCCGGTAACGCCCGAGAGATTGAGCGGCTGGATGGCGAACTTAAAAGCCTGCGGGCAAATTGGCAAGAAGTGAACGACCGGGTATTCGACCAGGACGATAAATGCCCAACCTGCGGACAAGATGTGCCGCCAGAACAGACGGAGGAAGCGCGGGCGGCATTTAATCAGCGAAAATCCGACAGGTTGGAATCCATCGACAAAAGCGGAAGGTCAATGAAAGCCGAAATCGACCGCCTGCGCCAGCACAACGAGGAATTACGCGCCGAGATTGAGCAGGCGGAGGCGGAATCACGGGAGCTTGTCATGAAGCGCGATGCCTGCCAGGCCCGGGTTGATGACATCCAAGATCAAGCCCAGGACATCGAGCAAGCCCCCGCCTACCAGGACATGCTCGAAGGCAAGCAGCTACTCCTTGACGCCATCGCCGCACTTGAGCAGGATAGCGGCCCGGCGCTGGAAGCGGCCCTGGTTGAGCTAACCGAACTCGAAGAAAAGATGGCCACCGCCCGCTTGCAGCTCCAAAAATTCACCGACCACGCCCGCGGCCAGGAGCGCATCCAGGAACTCCGGGGTGAGCAGAAATCACTTGCCGCCGAATACGAGCAGCTGGAGAAGGAGTTGAACCTCTGCGACGAATTTACCCGCGCCAAAGTCCGGCTGCTGGACGAGAAGATCAACTCCCGCTTTCTGCAGGCCCGGTTCAAGATGTTTGAGGAGCAGGTCAATGGCGGCCTGGCTGAGTGCTGTGAGACGTTAGGCGGCGGCGTGCCGTGGTCGAGCGGGCTGAATAATGGGGCGCAAATCCAGATCGGGCTTGATATAATTTCAACCCTTTCGGATCATTATGGAATGAGACCCTGCGTCTGGATCGATAATTCTGAATCCGTAACCAGCTTGCCGGAAATGGAGAATCAACTGATTCGCCTGGTGGTGTCTGAAAAGGACAAAAAATTAAGGGTGGAGGTGGAAGCGTGAAATACACACATACAGAGTGGCTCTCAGAGCTAAAAGAACGTTTCGGAGATGACCTTACAAAATGGGCCTTTGTATGCCCGGCTTGTGGAAAGGTTTCGACCGTCCAGGAATTCAAAGACGCCGGAGCAGATCCCAATGACGCTTACCAGACTTGCATTGGCAGACATACTGGCAAGGGATCGCCAACCAAGAACAGCAAGGAAGGATGCAACTGGGCCGCTTTCGGCCTGTACGGCGGGGATGTGATTGTTACTGAGGATAAAAAGGAAGTCCCGGTATTTTCTATGGCTGATCCGGCCGCATTAGGAAACAATGAGGAGGATGAAAATTAATGACTGCCCAAACCAAAAAGCAAGAGAACCCGACCACGGAAGTCGCAAAACAACAGGAGCCCATGTCCGTCCGCTTTATGAACATGGTGGTAAAAGAATTTACTTCCGGCGTCGGCGAGGTAGCGCTGACAAACTTCCAGAAGCGCCTGGCTCAAAACTATTTCATCGCCACAAACCAGGCTCTGTCCAAAGCCGAGGCCAAGCGCCAGGCAAAGACCAAAAACAAGGACCCTCTGCCGATCGTGTGGGCCAACGTCAACATGGAGCAGCTTGCATTGGATGTGGTAGCAGCTGCCCGCGTCGGCCTCGACCCCGCGCAGAAGAATCACATTAGCATGGTGCCTTATAAAAACAACAACACGAATAAATACGACATCGGCTTTATCGACGGCTACCGGGGCATCGAAATGAAAGCCTGCAAGTATGGCCTGGACGTGCCCAGCAGCGTAACCGTTGAATTGGTCTATGCCAACGACCATTTCAAGCCGATTAAAAAAGACACAAAGAACCGGGTTGAATCCTACGAATTTGACATCCCGAACCCTTTCGACCGGGGCGAAATCGTGGGCGGGTTTTACTACCACGCCTACAACGAGAACCCCACGAAAAATAAGCTGGTGATGATGACACTGAAGGAAATCCTGAAGCGGAAACCCACGTATGCCTCAACTGACTTTTGGGGCGGGGAAAAAGACGAGTGGGTATATGACGAAAAGACCAGCAAGAACAAAAAGACCGGCAACAAGATCCAGGTCGATGGCTGGTTTGAAAAGATGTGTCTGAAAACCGTGTTTCGCGCCGCCTTCGGTGACATCACCATCGACAGCCAAAAGATCGATGATGATTACCTGCGCCTGAAGCAGATGGAAAGCTCATTCGCTGAGCAGGAGATCCAAGATGAAATCGACGCGGAAGCCAACGGTGAGTATATCGACGTAGACAGCGTGGAAGTGGTCCAGGACGCCGAAACTGAAACAGTCAAAAATGAGCAAAAACAGGCCGAAAATGCCCCCGAAAATAACAAAAATGATGCAAAAACCGAAAAAAGCGAATCCAGCCAGCAGACAATGGGAGGGGGCCCTAACTGGTAATGATCGAAATCAAGGCCCTGGCCAGCAGTTCAAGCGGTAATTGTTACCACGTAACGGACGGAATGACGCCTCTCTTAATCGAGGTGGGGGTCTCTTTTCGTGAAATCCAGCGCGGTATCAACTTTACCGTGACGGGCCTGGCCGGGGCTTTGATCACACATGAGCATGGGGATCATTCTAAGGCGGCAAGGGATATTATGTTTGCTGGCGTAGACGCCTATGCTTCCTGGGGAACATTTAATGCGTTGCACCTTGGTGGTCACAGATCAAATATTGTTCAATCATTGCAACAATTTACCGTCGGATCCTGGACCATCCTGCCCTTTGAATCCATCCACGACGCCGCCGAGCCGCTTAATTTCCTTCTGGCGTCCGGGGATGAAAAGCTGGTTTACCTGACGGATACCGCTTACTGCCCGTATCGCTTTAAGGGGTTGACCCACGTCATGATTGAGTGCAATTATGCCCTGGACATCTTAAACCGCAACGTCGAGAGCGGGGCGGTGCCGGCGGCGATGAAGCGGCGGATCATGAAAAGCCATATGAGCATCGACACGGCGAAGGGGTTTTTACAGGCTAATAATTTGACCCGGGTGCGGGAGGTATGGCTGATCCATTTATCAGACGGGAATAGCGATGCGGAAAGGTTTAAAAGAGAAGTGCAGGCGGTGACGGGCAAGCCGGTTATTGTTGCCGAGAAGCGCGTCACCGGCACCATAGCATAGCCAAATTGAGAGGAGATGGAATGATGTCTTTAATTATCGAGCCTGGCGTTCAGATTGAGATCCAATGCCTTAAATGCAAGAAGGGTTACACCCTTACCGGCAACGCGAGCGGTCTATACCGGTGGAACCAGCGGGAGGGGCTTGTTCAGAAGATTTTTCCTTACCTGACGGCGGATGAAAGGGAACTGCTTGTGTCGCAGATATGCGGCCCCTGCTTTGTCAAGATATTTTCGGGGGGCGAATAGCCATGCACACCCCACCCCCCGAAGTAATCCAGCAATTCACCGCCATCGCCGCGGTTATCCTCTTTGTCGGTGCCGTGGCGGCGGGGAAGGGGTTTTATCTTGAACTGAAACGGAGGGAGAAAAATGCGTAATGCCAAGCAAGACCTGGCCCGGCTTGACGAGATTGACTGTTCTGTAGCGACGATTAAAAATATCTACGTCGCGTCATCTTGGAGAAACCAAATCCAGCAGGAAGTGGTTAAGGATCTCCGCGCAGCCGGATTCGAGGTTTATGACTTTAAAAATCCAGCTGAAGGAAATAACGGCTTCAAGTGGTCGGACATCGACCCTGATTGGCAAAACTGGACGCCTGAACAATTTAGGGAAAGCCTGCGGCATCCCATAGCGGCAAGAGGCTTTAATCTTGATATGGACGCCCTGCGCTGGTGTGATGCCTGCGTGCTGGTTATGCCATGCGGTAGGAGCGCACACCTTGAGGCCGGTTATGCTATTGGGGCCGGGAAGCCGACGGCAATCCTGCTATCGGACGGAGAACCAGAACTGATGTATAGGATGGCGCCAAGCATCTGCCTGAGCATTGAAGAGGTTATTAACTTCTTGAGGGTGACATGGCGCCCCACCCCACCCGTCAAGGAATCCTTGACAGTTGACCCCTCCACCCTCGCCGCACACATCCCTTGCCCGGCAGACATCCTGCCTGATTCCGTGTTCAGCTGCGATGACATCACGAACTGCCACGGGCGAGAGGGGATAACGGCCTGCTGGCGGCGGTTGCTGGGGGTGGAGAGATGAAACCGTTAACCGTCTATGAGTGCGAATGGTGCAAGAAGTTATTCAGGACACCAGACCGGCACCAGTGCAAGAAGAATCCCGCGCTAAAAAACTGCTTTAGCTGTAAACACCTGCGGGGTTGGGATGAATACAAGCCAGAGCCGCCTGCCCCTGATTGCGCTGCCGGGTGTTGCGAGGACTGGGACATTGACAATATCAAGTGGCGGAACTACGACATGCAGTGTGAGGGTTGGGAAGAGGGGAAATACGACTGGATGGACCCAAACGGCGACCGGCGGATCAGGGTGATTGATTGATAGATGTTAGCCGGGAATAAAAATACCCGGAAGGAGTTGAAATCAGTTTGAGCCGGTATGTGAATATTGCGACCCGAATATGGCACGATGAAAAATTCAGGGAGCTGCCCGATGATGCGAAGATGCTTTTCTTGTGCCTCTTGACATCGCCCCATGGCAATATGTGCGGCATCTTTTACCTGCCGCCACTGTATGCCTGCCATGATCTACGCTGGACGGAGAAGAGATACCAGGCGGCCATCGAGCAGTTGAAAACCCGGAAGATTGTAGCGGTGGACGGGGATATAATCCTCATTAAAAACTTCCTGCGCTACAACCCGATCAAGGGGCCGAAACAGGCGGTAGGTGCGGCCAACCGTTTAAAAGAGGTTCCCGCCACCCGATTGATAGAGTGTTTTCTGGACATTTTAGAGCGATATACCACAGAGGATGACTATCAAAAGTTTATCAATACCTATGACATACCCTATCAATACCCTATCGATACCCCACCGATTCCAGAATCAGTAACAGATACAGAATCAGTAACAGAATCAGATCCAGAAACAGACACAGAGCGGAAAACGCCCAAACAGTCAAAAGTGAAATACGCCGACTTTGTAAAAATGACCCCCGAAGAACACCAAAAACTAATTGACCAATTCGGCCCTATCCCCACCACTAAAATGATTGAAATTTTAGACAACTATAAAGGGGCATCGGGCAAGACCTACAAAAGCGACTACCGGGCGATCTTAACCTGGGTAGTCAACAGATGGAGGGAAGATAATGGACACCATCAAGGCAACTGTTCTCAAGATAGCGGACAAGGCACGGAACTCATCTACAAATACGACTGACTGTCCCACCTGCCGCGACACCGGCCACATCGAAACAACCGGCGGCTGGGCAGAGTGCGCCTGCAACCTGCGGAAGCGGGAAGCGGGGAGAATTGAGCAGCTATTCGCATCAGCCAAAATCCCGGTCCGATACCGGGATAAGACCCTGGATAACTTCGACATTCCATGGCAGCCAGTGGCGCATAAAATCGCCGTGGAATATGTAAAGACCTGGCCGAAAGAGCAGGGCGAATCCCTCTTCTTTGTCGGCCCCGTCGGAACCGGCAAAAGCCACCTGGCCCGCGCAATACTGTCCACCATGATCCGGCGCCACGGTATCAGCGGCCTGGCCGCCACCGTGCCGAACCTGATGGATGACCTCCGGCCCGGCGATGAGGACAAGGGGGAGCAGATTGAGCTATTGAAGCGGGTGCCGCTTTTAGTCCTTGACGATCTGGGCGCACAGAAAACAACCCCATGGGTGACAGAGCGGCTGTTTGTGATCATCAATGCCCGGTATGACGATCTACTGCCGACGGTGATTACGTCGAACGCATACTTGGAGGACTTGCGGAAAATACCCGGCTGGGATCGCCTTGTTGACCGCATCGTGGAGATGGCGCGGGCGGTAAGGATGGACGGCAAGAGCTACCGGGTGGTGGGAAAATTGACTGGAAAGGAAGTGCAATAATGTCAATGCCCGTATTAATCCGAGAGGGAGAAGTTAAGACCCGCAAAGATCACCGCTGTTTCGGGTGTGGAGAGAAAATACCAGTGGGAACCGAGGTTTACTCCAGCACATGCACGGGTGACGGGTGCATCTATACCCTTTACCTCTGCACCGAGTGCCGGGAATTTATGACCGACTACCCCGATCTGTGTGAAGATTACGACGGCATTATATGGGAGGGCCGGATCGGGGAGGCGCGGCAGGAGTTTGAGGCGGACATGGCTGGAAAGGAAGTGGAATAGATGCGCGAACGCACAATAACCATAATGATCATCCTGGCCATGATTCTGATCGGCACCGTCAGTGTGGTCATCGAATCCATCCAGATCGCCCGGCAGCGGGAGGCCGACATGCACCTGCGGTATCAGATCATGCTGCTGGAAAAAGACCTGGAGCTGCTTGAGGCCGAGGGGAGATTGTTAGAGTATATGGCGGAGGTGGAACCGGAGAGATGAAACCAGTCCTGAAATATCCCGGCAGCAAGTGGAAAATTGCGAAATGGATTATTAGTTTTATGCCACCCCACACAACCTACCTAGAGCCCTTTGCCGGTTCTCTGGCGGTGTTCTTTAATAAGCCGCCAAGCAAGGTAGAAACACTTAATGACATAGATTCCAACGTGGTCAACCTTTTCCGCGTCATTCGTGAACAATCGGAAGAGCTTGCCGCACTTATCGAAATGACACCGTGGGCACGGGATGAATATTATGCCAGTTACGAAAAGGCCGGGGAACCGTTAGAGGATGCGAGACGGTTTTTGGTGCGGTGCTGGCAGGCACATGGCACCAAAACAAAT
>JASEGX010000054.1 GCA_030017815.1 Thermodesulfobacteriota bacterium
GAGGCATTCGGGGATGACAAACAGTTTTGCAAGCGCCTCAGGGGGCACAGAGATAAAAATTTCGAAGTTCAAATTTTAAAGGGGTTATCCATCTTGTCTTCCTCCCAGCCGATTAAAGCATTTTCAGCCTTTCAGGTCAATAAAAATGGCCGCCAGATGGTCTCAGACGAGGTGGCCTGTGAGGCGGCTTACCGTTTTTTTATAGACCGGAAGCTGGTTGCTACGGTTAGTGTTTCACCTGCGGACCTGGAGGATTATGCCGTCGGCCATGTGGTGACGGATGGGTTTTTGGCCTTTAAGGAGATTGCCGGGGTCAATATTGACGAATCTGAAATCCATGTGCACAGCAAAACCGGTGTAGCCGGTGGCGACAGACCGCCAAGGGATATTCCGCCCATAGATTCGGCGCTACAGATTTCGGAAAGACAAGCCCTGTCCTGCGCCGGTTCTTTATCTTCCTTTGCAAGTCATTGGCAGAGGACGGGGGGATTGCACATCGCGGTCTTGTTTAACCGCCATAGCGAGCTAATCCAAGCAGCGGAAGATGTCGGGCGTCATAACGCTGTGGACAAAGTGGTGGGCTATGCCTTTAAAAACGGCCATAACCTTTCGGAATGTTTTTTGGTGTGCAGCGGCCGACAACCGGAGGATATGGTGGCCAAGATCGCCAGGGCAGGCATCCCCGTTGTTATTTCACGCGCGGCAACTACCGATCGGGGCATTGCCCTGGCCGATAAAGTCGGCCTGACCTTGATCGGCTTTGCCCGGGAAGATCGTTTTACCATTTACACTCATCCCGGCAGGCTTATCAAGTTTTCCTTATAAGCCTCGATAATGATAGTTGCCGTCCTCTATACTGTGGACAAGTGTGTATAGGCACAACATATAGTGTGTCAATCTCATCTGTCAACAATATGATATTATTAATATTTACTCATGTGTATATTTTAACAAAAAGTGAGTATTCATTCATTTAATACTTGACAGTGCCGGGATCTTACAGTATATAAAAAACCTAAGTCTAAATTTTGTGCTTTAAGCCTTTGGCTTGCAGATAGTATTTTAATGGAGGGAGGTGTTTTTGGGGTATCGAGGTAACAATATCACTTCATGCTTATTAAATGGTGAGGCGTAACGACGCATTGCCACATTATTATTGATGAATCATAAGGAGGAAATAGAATGGCTTTAATTGAACCACATGGCGGGAGAGGTTTGGTATGCAGTTTATTAAAAGGTGCAGAACTCGAGGCGGAGATGATCAAGGCTAAGACCCTGAAGCAGATCAAGATCACTTCTCGATCTACTTCCGACCTGATCATGATGGGCATCGGCGCCTTCAGCCCGTTGCACGGTTTTATGACCAAGAAGGACTGGAAGGGAGTATGCGAGAACTTCACGATGGCCGATGGGACCTTCTGGCCGATTCCCATTACGGTTGATTGCAGCAAGGAAGATGCTGACGCGATTAAGCCGGATTCAGAGATCACCCTGGTGGATGAAGAAACCGGCACCATGATGGCGACGATGAATGTAGTAGAGAAATACGAGATGACCGAGGCCGACAAGACCTGGGAATGTATGCAGATATTTACAACCGATGACATCGCCGGCCATCCCGGGGTGGAGAAGGTCCACAATCAAAAAGCGGTCAATCTTGCTGGCCCGGTAAAGGTACTTAGCGAGCTCGACTATCGGGAGAAGTTTGCAGGGATCTACAAGACGCCGGCGGAACTGCGCCAGATGATAGCGGATAAGGGCTGGAGCCGAGTGGCCGCCTTGCAACTTCGTAACCCGATGCACCGCTCGCACGAGTATCTGGCCAAGATCGCTATCGAGGTTTGCGATGGTATTGTCATCCATTCTCTTATCGGCGCCCTGAAATCCGGTGATATTCCAGCCGATACCCGCGTAAAATGTATCGATACTCTTGTTGAGAATTATTTCACAAAAGAGCACGTAATTCAGGCCGGTTATCCGATGGAAATGCGCTATGGCGGCCCGCGGGAAGCTTTGCTGCATGCCACTTTCCGTCAGAACTTCGGTGTTACCCACATGCTTATCGGCCGTGACCACGCTGGAGTAGGCGATTACTACGGAATGTTTGATGCTCAGACGATTTTCGATAAAATTCCCAAGGGTGAAGGCGGAAAATACCTGAAGTGTAAACCCTTGAAGATCGACTGGACATTCTACTGCCATAAGTGCGATGGCATGGCTTCCATGCGTACATGCCCGCATACCAAGGCAGATCGCGTAATCCTGAGCGGCACCAAGCTGCGCAAGATGCTGTCCGAGGGCGAGGAGGTTCCGGATCACTTTGGCCGTAATGAAGTCCTCGATATCCTGAGAGGATACTATGCTGGCCTGACCGAAAAAGTAGAGATAAAAATGCAAAAGTTTGCAACAGGCGAGGAGATGAAGTAACCACGGCCTGAAGGTAATAGTATTCTTAATTACAGTTGCGTTGATTATGCCGGTATGGTGGTCGCTTGTAATGGGTGGCGCCGTACCGGCATTTTTTTTGGATTTGATGCACAGGGGGGCAGGCTTTAATTTGCCCCGGAGTCTTGTTTGAAAATTTTGGAATAGCCGGCTATGGAGATTAATGACAAAGAGGCTGTAGAGGCCTTGGCCAGGCAATATCTTGGTGAGGATTCTTCGCCAAAGGCATTCCGCTTTGTTAGCGCTGACATGGATTTTTTTGCCGTGGACTATAACGACATCTTGGTTCTCGGGGATGGATATTACTTGATTCGTGGCGTAGAGACGGAGAAGCGTTTTGGGATCGAGGATGAACCCAAATACTGGGTGAAGAGGGTGGTAGACCTAAAAGCCAATTATGCGCGAAAAATTATAAAATTTTGTTTTTTTGAAGAATTCGACAGCCATATTGGGGGGATAAAGTTTAAACTTGCGCGAAGCCCCGCCAAGGAAGCCCGCATTCTGAAAAAGGTGGAAGGACACCCGAATTTCATGCAGGGGCGTACGGTGGAACAGATACGTGGTAATCCTATCAGAGTTCTGGATTTCATCAATGGGCCTTCCCTTTATGAACACCTCATGAGCCTGCGTGTGGAATATGGTGAATATTTCTATCAAACCCTGCCTTCTCTGTTGGACAGGCTCATCGTTTGCTTCCGTGCCATGGGTTGGCTGCATGATCAGGATGAAGTACACGGAGACATCAGGCAGGATCATATCCTCATCGACAAGGCGGACGGCTTGTTTAGGTGGATTGATTTTGACTACAACTACTCGACCAAAGGGTCGCGTTTCGGTTACGACATGTTCGGTTTGGGAAACATCCTGGCGGCTGTTGTGGGAGGCGGGAGTTGTACCTTGCAGCAGCTGAAGGCTGAGCAGCCTGAAGTTCTGGACAGACTCTACTATGAAGACACAAATATTGTATGGTCAAACAGGGTAGTGAATCTAAAAAAAGTATATCCACAGATACCGGAGGGCTTGAACCGGGTTTTGATGCATTTTTCGGCGGGCGCCACGGTCTTCTACGAAACGGTCTGGGAACTTCTTGAAGACTTGGAGGAGGCGCGGCTGTACCTGTAGTTTGGTAGTTCCCTATCTGTGGAGCGTTGCCGATCTGACAGAGGAACTCAGATAAAAGAAAAAGGGGGGAGATACGATGGGAGAAGTGGACCCGGGAAAGAATATTCTCCTTAGTATAGATAATTCCGAGAATTCAAGGCGTGCCATCCGCTATGTGGCTAACATTGTGGGCTCATCGGGGGATTACCTCATAACTATACTGAATATTGTTGAAGACATGGGCGAAGATTTCTTCCCTTCTGCCGCGGAAAGACAGAACCACATTGAGAAGCAAAAACAAACCTCCGCTGCTTTGTTGGCAGAGGCACGAAATATCATGAGAGAACATGCTGTGCCGGAAGAATGCATAAGGACAGAACAAGTAACCGCGCCTAGCGCATATATAGCCGAGTCCATAATCAGACACGCGCAACACGAAAACAAGGGTACGGTGGTTGTCGGCAGGCGGGGTATTTCAAAAAAAGAGGAGTTCCTGTTTGGCAGCGTCAGCAGCAAGATTGTTAGCTACGCCAAGGACTGTACCGTGTGGGTTGTGGAGTAACGCATAGTCTTGCCATTATGACACTGTCTGTAAATACAGCCGGCTTCCCCGAACTCTTCTACCGGGAAAGATACAGGTCTTTCCCGAAGCTGCAAGGCACACCATGCGGTATCGGTTGTGCTTACAATTGTTGCGATCCTATTATTACTTCAATGATTGTTCCGAGAACTGTGGCTGAGAAGGACTTGCCCAATACTATAATAATGGCTGGAGATAACCTCCGGAAAGACATCGAAGGCAACCTTAACATGCTGATTTTTCTTGGTTTTTTCGTAACCCCCTTTTTCTTCCCAGACTGTCTGGTCAAGGGGCCTGATTTTGGGATCAACAAGAATTTCGACGAGTACATCCAGGTTTACGTCCTGTTCAACTGCCCGAGGCTTACTCCGGAAGGACTTTGCTCAATATACAACCAGGAGAGGTTTAAGCTCTGCGGGGAATTTAGAGGTTGCCCCGAATATTGCATTAAGGACAGTACCCCGGAAAGTTCGTTTTTAGTTCTTTCTTTCAACTACTGGCTGATGCGAAGACTGATCGCCGTTTCCATAAGCAAGAGTGCAGAAGAGGCCATTGACGAATGGCAACGCAATGAAGCCAAGGGGATCAGGGCGTTCCTGCACTCCAGGGGTGTATGTACCGATGCTTACCTTTCGGAGAGGTCAGACGAGGAATGAGTCCACATGTTGTGTCCCATGTGTTCTTAAGTACAAGATATAGATAGGGAACGCATCGTATTACCTATTGATATTCCGACATTTTTCGTTTGGAAGACTCTTCTCTAAAAGTGAGCAATTATTCATTTTTTCTCTTGACATATTGACGGATGCCATATATAAAATGAGATACCATTCATTAGGTCTTATTTCCGGAAGAATCGAGAGAAAGTGCTCGGCTGTGAGCTTTCTTAGGTGCCTGTCTGGCGCTGTGCGCAGATGTTATGCTACGGACGGGACGAGTTTTTAGAGCGATAATCTATATCGAGAGGAGGGATGATCAGAGAAAAGTTAAGAATGCATAAGGGGTAAGGTTTGTAGAAACGATAACAAACCTGTCGGTAGTTCAAACATAGATAAAGTGCAGGAGGAAAAAATTATGCCAAGTTTTGTAATTCCAGAAAAATGCGACGGTTGCAAGGGCGGCGAAAAGACCGCATGTATGTATATATGCCCGAATGACCTGATGGTGTTGAATACCGAGGAGATGAAGGCATACAACCAGGAGCCGGATGGCTGCTGGGAATGTTTTTCTTGCGTAAAGATCTGTCCCCAGGGCGCTATTGAGGTCAGGTCATATTCGGACATTGTGCCTCTGGGCGGTTCTGTGGTTCCCATGAGGGCTTCCGATTCCATTATGTGGACCATTAAATTCAGAAACGGGAATCTGAAGCGTTTCAAATTCCCCATTCGGACGACACCTGAAGGTTCTATTAAACCCTTTGAGGGCAAGCCCGAGCCAACCGCAGCCGACCTTGACAATGAGCTGCTCTTTACTGAACTCGGAAAGACGATGTCCACCCCGTAATAATTTATACACTTAGAACTTTAAACTTTTGTAAGGAGGATATTAGTTATGGCATTACCAAATAAACCTTTAGGTGAACTCCCCGCAGTAGAAAATCCGGAAATTGCGGAACATGAGTGTGATGTACTTATCGTGGGCGGCGGTATGGCTGCCTGTGGAACGGCCTTCGAGATCAAAAAATGGGCTCCGAATGCCAAAACCATTCTTGTGGACAAGGCTTCTTTAGAGAGAAGCGGCGCGGTAGCCCAGGGTCTTTCGGCCATCAACACCTATCTGGGTGAAAACAATCCGGCTGACTACGTAAAGATGGTTAGAAACGACTTGATGGGTATCGTCCGTGAGGACCTTATCTATGACCTGGGTCGTCACGTGGATGACTCTGTGGATCTTTTTGAGGAATGGGGGCTCCCGATATGGAAACAGAAAGGCGACGAGGGCAAGACCCTGAAAGAGGGCGGCAAGCCGGTTCGCTCCGGTAAATGGCAGATCATGATCAATGGTGAGTCCTACAAGTGCATCGTGGCTGAGGCCGCCAAGATGGCCTTAGGGGAACAGAACATCATGGAGAGGATCTTCATCGTAAAGCTGCTTCTGGATGCCAATAAGCCCAACACCATCGCCGGCGCAGTAGGCTTTAGCACCAGGGAAAACAAGGTCCACGTCTTTAAGTGCAAGACCATGATGGTAGCCTGTGGCGGTGCAGTGAACGTCTTCAGGCCGCGCGCTACCGGTGAAGGTATGGGCCGGGCCTGGTACCCGGTATGGAATGCCGGTTCCACCTACACCATGTGTGCCGAGGTCGGCGCTGAGCTGACCATGATGGAAAACCGTTTCGTGCCGGCCCGCTTCAAGGACGGCTATGGTCCGGTGGGCGCCTGGTTCCTTCTCTTTAAGGCCAAGGCTATGAATGCCCTGGGTGAAAACTACATGGTAAAGAATAAAGCCATGCTGGAAGAATACCCGCCCTATGGACTGGCCAAGGTTCCGGCCACCTGTTTGAGAAACCATCTCATGCTGAAGGAAATGGCAGATGGTAAGGGGCCGATTATTATCGATACGGCTACGGCCCTGCAGGAACTGGGCAAGACCATGACTCCCAAAGAGTTTAAACATCTCGAGGCCGAGGCCTGGGAAGACTTCCTGGATATGAGCGTGGGCCAGGCTGGAATCTGGGCCGGTATGAATATCGAGCCGGAAAAGATTCCGTCCGAGATTATGCCCACCGAGCCCTACCTCCTCGGTTCGCACTCTGGTTGCTGCGGTATCTGGGTAAGCGGCCCGAACGAGGACTGGGTGCCGGCGAGTTACAAATGGGGTTATAACCGGATGACCACGGTCAACGGCCTCTTTACGGCCGGTGACGGCGTCGGTGCTTCCGGCCATAAGTTCTCCTCCGGTTCCCATGCTGAAGGCCGGATAACGGCCAAAATGATGGCCAGGTATATCCGGGATAATGCCGGTTTTGCTCCGGCCCTGAAACTGAGCGCCAAAGAACTGGCCGATGAGATCTATAAGCCGGTAAAGACCTACAACCAGTTCAAGGGTGCCAGCACCTCTGCTGACGTCAATCCGAACTATATTAAACCAAGGGGCTTTATGTTCCGTCTGATCAAGGCTTCGGACGAATATGCCGCGGGCGCCAATGCCCTCTACATGACCAGCGGGCCCATGCTGAAGAGATGTATGCAGCTTCTGGAGTGGCTGCGTGAGGACTCTGAGAAATTGGCGGCCGGTGATCTCCATGAGCTCATGAGGGCCTGGGAACAATATCACCGCCTGGGGACGGTAGAGGCCCATGTTCGCCACATGCTCTTCAGGGAAGAGACCAGATATCCGGGCTTCTTTTACCGGTCAGACTTCCCGAAGGTTGACGAAGAGAACTGGAGGTGCTTTGTCAACTCCAAGTACGATCCCGAAAAGAAGGAATGGTCGGTGTTTAAGAAGGAGTGGAAGCAGATCATTCCGGACTAATCGAGGTCAGAAAGAAGTGTTAAGCACGTAACAAAATGATAGACCAATGCCTCCAGGCGTCGTGAAAGGCGCCTGGGGGTTTTTTGGTGTCCTTAGAGCGAGAAAAATCGACCATGGAGGAATAGCATGACATCTGGAACAGGTCCTGTGAGCGGAACCATATTAGTAGTCGGTGGGGGGATTAGCGGATTAACGGCTGCCCTGGAGGCGGCAGAGGTGGGATATGATGTTATACTAGTTGACAAGAATCCATACCTTGGCGGCCGGGTAGCTCAGCTAAACAAATATTTTCCGAAGCTATGTCCTCCAACCTGTGGCTTGGAGATTAACTTTAAAAGAATCAAGACGAACCCCCGTCTTAAGTTTTATACCCTGGCCGAGGTGGAGAAGGTTTCAGGGAGTCCTGGCAACTACGATGTGTCTGTGAAAATAACCCCTCGATACGTAAATGAGAAATGCGTGGCGTGTAATGCCTGCACCGAGGTGTGCCCGGTTACACGCGAAAATGACTTTAACTTTGGTATGGATATGAATAAGGCAGCATATAAGCCGCATGACATGGCTTTCCCGATGCAATATGTTATTGACGGTAAGGTATGCCAGAAGGCAAGTTGCGCCAAGTGCGTTGAGGTTTGTAAATACGATGCTATCGATCTGAAGATGGAACCGAAGACCCTGGAACTGAAGGTCGGCAGCATAGTCTGGGCGACAGGTTGGAACCCCTATGATGCTGCTAAGATGGATAACCTCGGATTCGGAAAATATAAAAATGTTATTACCAATATGATGATGGAGAGATTAGCCGCGCCCAATGGACCGACTGCGGGCAAGATTTTACGGCCTTCTGATGGGAAGGAGATACAAAAGATCGCTTTTGTCCAGTGCGCCGGCTCCAGAGATGAAAACCATCTGCCATATTGTTCATATATTTGCTGTTTGGCCTCATTGAAACAGGCAACTTATGTGGCTGAACAGTATCCGGAAGCGAAAATCTCCATATACTACATCGATATTCGAACCCCCGGCCGATATGAGAATTTCTATCGTAAGGTTGCCGCCAATCCCAATATCTCATTAATTAAAGGTAAGGTGGCGCAAATAGAGGAAGATCCCGCGACGAAGGATGTGACGGTGGTTGTTGAGAATACGGCAACCGGGGCAAAAGTTCGTGAAAAGGTGGATATGGCTGTCCTGGCCACGGGGATGCAGCCGGTGATGGCCGGGACAAATATCTCTCTTAATGTTCCATTGAACGAGAGCAGCTTTGTTCTGGCCGATCCACAGAGTGGAATTTCTGCCTGTGGTTGTGCCAAGGAACCCTTAGATGTCGTTTCCTGTGCTGAGACTGCTACCGGAGCAGCGATGAAGGCTATTCAAACTTTGGTGAGGAGGTAGGTAGATGGAAAAGAAATACGGAGTATACATCTGTACCGGCTGTGATATCGGGAAGTCCCTTGACATAGAAAAGCTGGCCGGGGTAGCGGCAAAATCTAAGGTTCCGATCTGCAAGAACCACCCGATTCTTTGTAGTCCTGAGGGTGTTGAGCTTATAAAGCAGGATATTGCAGGAGAGGGCGTCAACACCGTGATAATCGCCGCCTGTTCACCCAGAGTTATGTATGACGTTTTTGAATTTGGCCCGGTACTCGTAGAACGAGTGAACCTGCGGGAAGGTTTAGTCTGGAGCCACGAGGCAAAAAAAGCAGGGGGCGAAGGAGAAGAGGCGGCTCTTGACCCGGAATTTCAGATGCTGGGCGAGGATTACGTACGTATGGGTATCGTGAAGGCCCAAAAAGGTGAGCTCCCTGAACCCTATAAACCGGAAGAGGAGATTAATAAGAAAATCCTGGTTATGGGTGGCGGTGTGACGGGTATGAGCGCAGCCCTTGATGCGGCTAGCGTCGGCTATGAGGTCACTCTCGTGGAGAAAGAGAAGGAACTGGGCGGGTTTGCGGCCAGGCTCTATAAGCAAGCGGCCAAGGAATATCCGTACACCGAAATAGAGACACCGGATATCCAGTCCAAAATTAGTGCTGTTAAGAGTCATGCGAAAATCGATGTGCGCACAGAGACGGAAGTAGCCCGGATAGCTGGTGCGCCAGGGCTATACCAGGTCTCGTTTAAACCGGCGGGGACCGAAACCGAGTGGGACGTGCCCGCAAAGGTTGTTGCTGAAGAAGAAGCTAAGGCTGCTGAAGGTGCAAAGCCTTCTGAAGGCGGGGAAGCCGCCCAGGCTGAGGCAGGTGGCCGGGCATACAAGGATATCTTGCTCCTGGACGAGAATGCAGAACGCTACGGCGCGGTAATCCTGGCTACCGGATGGAAGCCCTATGACGCTACCAAGCTGGGCTCTCTTGGTTTTGGTAAGTATCCGAACGTAATCACTAACGTTATGATGGAAGAGATGGCCTCAAAAGGATCCCTGGTGAGGCCTTCAGATGGTAAACCGGTAAAGAGTGTAGCCTTCATTCAGTGTGCCGGCCAACGGGATGAGAAACATCTTCCATACTGCTCCGCGACGTGCTGTATTACTTCCCTTAAACAAGCTAAGTATGTTAGAGAGCAGGGCGATGATGCCAAGGCATTTATCTTCTACAAGGATATGCGTACCCCGGGCCAGTATGAGAACTTCTACAAGAGCATGCAGCAGGATCCAGGTGTCTTCCTGACCAAGGGAGATGTGGTCTCCATTACTGAAGATGCCAAGAAAAATTTGGTGGTAGAAGTGGACAATACCCTGATCGGAGAAAAGATTGAGGTTAATGCGGATTTGGTAGTTCTGGCCATCGGCATGGTCCCGACGACCCAGGATGAAGCCATTATTAATCTGGCTTACCGCCAGGGGCCGGGCCTGATAGACCTGGAGCTATTCAATGGCTTTGCGGATTCCAATTTTATATGTTTTCCCTATGAGACCAGGCGAACCGGGGTTTATGCGGCAGGCACGGTTCGGCAGCCGATGAATATAACTATGTGTGAAGAAGATGCGGCCGGTGCAGCCCTCAAGGCCATCCAGTGTATAGAATCGGCCTATAGGGGCGTGTCCGTTCACCCGCGTTCCGGGGATATGAGCTATCCGGATTTCTTCTTTGCGAGATGCACACAGTGCAAGAGGTGCACGGAAGAATGTCCGTTTGGGGCCCTGGATGACGATGAGCGAGGAACGCCCAAGCCCAACCCCACCCGGTGCCGGCGTTGTGGTACCTGCATGGGAGCCTGTCCGGAGAGAATTGTCGGCTTCAAGAACTATAACATAGACATGATCGGTTCCATGGTTAAGTCCTTTGAGGTGCCGGAAGAAGACGGTATATACAGGGTTCTCGCCTTTGTTTGTGAGAATGACGCCTATGCGGCTATGGACATGGCCGCCATGAAGGGGCTTAAGTTCCCGACGGCCATAAGGGTTATCCCGCTGCGTTGTCTGGGCTCGATGGGTATGGTTTGGATTAAAGATGCCATGTCCGGAGGCATTGATGGCGTTATCCTTTTGGGTTGTAAATATGGCGATGATTATCAATGCCACTTTGCCAAGGGCAGTGAGCTGGCCAACAGGCGTATGGAAAATGTGGCCGAGACCTTGAAATCCCTGGCCCTTGAATCAGAGCGTGTTAAGCTGGTACAAGTGGCCATTGACGAATATGATAAGATACCACAGATTTTCAATGAATTTATGGAGCAGATGGAGGCCATCGGTCCCAGCCCCATGAAAGGCTTTTAGGAGGTATGTGAAATGGCAGGTTATTCAGTTGATCCCGATGTTAAGTTCGTTAAGGAGATTCAGAAATTAGGTGGAGAGTCTCTGAAGAAGTGTTTCCAGTGCGCGACATGCTCGGTCATTTGTCCCCTGTCTTCAGACGAAAAGCCTTTCCCGCGAAAAGAGATGATCTGGGCGCAGTGGGGGCTGAAGGACAAACTGGTCAAAAATAGTGATATATGGGCATGCCACCAGTGCGGTGATTGTTCGACCTATTGCCCGCGAGGGGCAAAGCCGGGTGACGTTGTGGCTGCAGTGCGTGCTTACGCTATAAGGGAATATGCCTTTCCAAGATTTATGGGCACCCTGGTCGGCGAGGGTAAGTATCTGCCGGTGATTCTGGCTATCCCCCTGGTGATAATCTTGCTGGTCCTTGCCGCTCTTGGGAATTTGAATATCCCGGCGGGCGAGATTGTTTATTCGAAATTCCTGCCCATTAAGTACGTAGATTCCATATTCTTGCCTTTTGCCGGGCTGGCCATAATTGCTATGGGTATGGGGATAAGGAATTTTTGGAATGACATGAGTCCCAGTCGTTACAGGCATCTGGTCGGGCGGAACTTTTTAAAGTCACTGGTGGAGACCATTACCGAGGTGATGGGGCACGTGCGCTTTAGAAAGTGCGGAACAAACGTAGGACGTTTTACCGCCCACTTGGCTGTGTTTTATGGGTTTGTCGGCCTCTTTGCAACGACCAATATGGTTGTATTTTATGAATATATCCTGCACCGGGAGACGCCTTTACCATTATATGATCCAGCCAAGATCCTTGGGAATATCAGTGCCATTATCCTCTTTATCGGTATTTCCCTGGTTATAAGGAACAGGCTGGCGAACCAGGATCAAAGTAGTTCTTATTTTGACTGGTCGCTTATCCTCATGATATTAGGCGTAACGGTATCAGGGATACTCACGGAGCTTTTGCGGCTGGCAAACATTGCTAACCTGGCTTATCCGATGTACGTTATTCACCTGATGTTTGTCTTCTATATCATAGGATACTTACCCTATTCCAAGCTGGCGCACATGGTGTACCGTACGGTAGCTCTGGCTTACAAAAGACATATAGAGACAAAATCGGAGCCTGTCAGGTAACAGTTGCT
>JASEGX010000055.1 GCA_030017815.1 Thermodesulfobacteriota bacterium
CCCTAACCCTCCCCCGTCAAAGGGGGAGGGAATATAGGGGTTTTCGGATGGAAACTGATTAAAAATTCCAAGAAATAAACAAATGGCATAGGCGTTGCAAGACAAATGGCCAGAGTTCAAACTGGAACCGAGAGGAGGTGAAAATATTGCTATATACAGGGCCTATTTTGACCGGAATATTCGATGGTACATTCACCGGGAGCCCTGATGCCCAGGCAACAAAAGGTGAAGGGGGCGCCCCGTTTCTTTCCTTTTTAAATAACAGTTCCTCTCCAATCAGAAATTGTCTGGGCGGGCCGGTTCAATGTGGGGGACCGCCGGGTATCAGTGGAAAAGGATCCTTGTTTTGTCCCGTTCCCGGTGGGAAGCTTTGTCTTAATGACCTGCGCCATATTCTCCGGTCGTTAAAAGACACACTTAAAGAGACAAGCTTATCCGGAACCGGCCTGGCGATAGAGCACCCGGACGAGCTGATGCTTGCCGAGTTCTTGCGTGCTTGCGGCCTGAAAGATGCCGAACTTTCTCAGGTTACAACAAAAATGAAAGGCGAAGAGGGAGAATACAACATTAATATCCTTTTTGCCATGCTGGACCCGCAGGCTCTACAGGCCAGGATGCGAACCGAACAACACCGCATGACTCTTTCGGATCTATCGGCCGTAAGCGCTATGCTGGAGGGCTTTGGGCTAAAGCCACAGGAGGTAGTTGAGCTTTCAGAAAAGTGTCTATCCAAAGAAGGATTTGCAGGGATTGGCCAACTGGTGAGATCGCTAAAAGAGGAGTGTAATCGTCCCCTATCTAGTGTGCCCCTTGAGGAATGGCATGAGAATTCGCTTGCTGATCTGCTCGCCAAACTGGGTCTGACTGAGGAAGAAATCCGTAAAGTTGCTGTTGAGGCAGGCCTAAGCGATAAAAGGTTTTCTCTCCCCAAGCTGGTTTCCATATTGGACAAGACCACTGAGGTCGTAGAACGGAAACAAAACCCTATTGATGCAGATAGTTTTTTCCACAACCTGGAACACCTTCTAGGCAAAATAAAGCTTGAAACAGAGGTCAGACCTGCTGGAGACAGCCGTATGGCCGCTCTCCGTTCCTGGCAGGACAGGTGGTTGGAAAGCCTCAGAGGAGTAGGGGCCGGGCTTGACCGGAAAGAACAAGCTCTCATGTTAGATAGCTGGTCCAATGGAAAGCTGTCTGTGGAGGGTGGAATAGCCCCGGCCTGGTTAGAAAAAATGGCCGACCACCAGACAGTAAACTTAAGGTTAGATCAGAAGATGCCCTTCACAATAGACCAGTTGCCTTTAATATCAGCGGCGGATACCGTGAGTAGTGCGGCAAAAGACACGATAAGGCCGGTTGTTTATCCGGAGGATATTTTCTCGCAGATTACCGGCCGTCTCTCTGGTTCACTTCGCCTGAAGGAAGATCAGGTGATTATTAAGCTTTTCCCTCCGCACCTGGGCGAGGTAAAGGTCAACCTGGTCTTCAAAAACGACCAGCTCCATACCACATTTACTCTTGACAACTACAGAGTAAAGGAGATCGTGGAGAGCGGCCTGCCGCAACTAAGAACGGCCTTATCCGAACAGGGCATTAAAATGGGGGAGTGCCATGTGGAATTGAGCCAGGATTTTCGCCAATTTTTTAGAGAACACGAACCGTATGCAGGGCATGATCGCAGGCCATGGCCGTTATATCGTGATGGAGACGAGGATTATACCGGCGGAGAAGGGGTGGAAGCCGTACCTATTAATTCCCCCACGTCCCTGATACAGGGGATTGACCTATTTGCCTGACAATAGGCAACGTCACTGGTCATTGGTTATCAGTCATTGGTTAACTGCGGGAGATTGATTGCCTTTATCAGTGACAAATGACCATTGACTAATGACCTTCACTAAAAGGAGGATGAGAAATGGATATAAACGGACTGGGGATGGCCACCTCGGCCGGTAAGACACAATCCGGGGGTGGCCAGATCATGGATAAGGATTCCTTTATGAAGCTTTTCGTCGCCCAGATGAAGCACCAGGATCCATTAAAACCTATGGAGGCCTATGAGATTTCGGCGCAACTTGCCCAGTTCAGCAGCCTAGAACAGCTTTATACCTTGAACGAAAATATGAATAATCTGATCGCCTACCAGACCTCGCAGAATAACCTGCAACTCCTCTCCCTAATCAACAAGAAGGTAGAGGTGGTCACGGATACGCTCACCCTTCAGGGCGGTAAAGCGACTGAAGCCCGGTATGAATTAGGCGAAGAAGCCACCTCTTGCGTCATCAATATCTACGATCAGAACGGCGCACTTGTGCGCAGGCTCAACCTCGGGTCCAGGCATGCCGGCAGTTATACGCTGGACTGGGATGGCCGGGACCAGAAGGGCGCGGTCCTCTCCGATGGTCGTTATTACTTCGATGTTGTAGCTAAAGACGCCACGGGTCATGAGGTCCCGGTCAATACCTCCATCTGCGGCCGTATCACCGGCCTGGACTTTGAAGGCGGCATAACCATGCTGGTACTGGAAGACGGGTCAAGGATCGGCGTGGCTGATGTGGTCAGGGTCGTAAATACGCCGGACGATGTTAGCGGTGAAGAGGCAAACAGTTAGGATGAATGATTTGAGGCTCTTGCAAAAATCTTATGATCGGATTGTCGTCATTCCGGCGAAAGCCGGAATCCAGTGACTCCGATCATGCCTCCAGCAGATTCGCCGGGGCGAACCAGATTAAGGCACTCCTGGACACCGGTTTCCACCGGTGTGACGGCTTTTACAAGAGTCTCTTGTGGTTTGGATTTTGTCATTGGTTTGAACTTTGAACCTTGAACTTTGAACTTTAAACTTAACTAAAGGAGGGATAAATCATGTCTATTTCAAGCTCGCTCTATGCGGGCATCAGCGGCCTTTCTACTATGGGCAATGCCATGTCCGTTATCGGCGACAATATCTCTAACGTGAACACCGTGGCCTTTAAATCGTCCCGGGCCACCTTTCAGGACGTGTTGGCCCAGCAAATATCCACGGCCTCCGGGTCATCCCAGGTCGGTCGCGGCGTCACGCTGGCCAGCGTAAGCGGCCTGTTTGCCCAGGGTTCTTTCGAGAGTTCTTCACAGCCGACCGATCTGGCTATCGGCGGCAACGGCTTTTTCATCGTGCGGGCCCCAGGTACGGAAAATAACCTGTATTATACACGGGCCGGTGAATTCCGCTTCGATCAGAGCGGTTATCTGGTTAATCCAGCCGGATACGTAGCACAGGGCTGGGCGCTGGATCAGGATACCGGTGAGGTTACCGGCACGATTGGGGATATCCTGGTTCCCAAGAGTTCTGCCCCGGTGGCGACAGATGCCATAGAGGTCATAACCAACTTAGACTCGCGGGAGACTGAGAATAGTGCTCTTGACCTATACGCTCCTGCAGCGGCCGGGAACTGGGATGGCACAGGAGACCCGCCCATTGGTTCCGGCACATACGCATACCACAGCGCCATTCAGGTCTATGATTCGCTGGGCAATAGCCACGACATAACCACCTACTTTGATCCCAGCGGTACCGCTAACGAGTGGGAATACCTGGTGACCTGTAACCCAGGCGAAGATGAGAGGGCCGGGGCATCGGGTACGACCTGGGCCGGCGCGCTGCTTTATGGCACCATAACTTTCAATACCTCTGGAGACATAACTAATATTACCGCTAACACGGTTGTACCAGCCACCGGGGCATTAGCTGCTTTGACTGCCGGTGTGGATACTCCTAATGGCTATTTTCAGTTTGCAGCCAATTTTACGGGGGCGGCAACGGACCAGACTGTCGATCTCAATTTCGGCAGTACCTATACCACGGCCTGGGAGAAAGAGGCCCTGGCCAGCAGCCAGTATGCCAGCGCCTCAACCACTATCTTTCAGGACCAGAACGGTTTTGGCGCAGGCTTCCTGCAGTCCGTCTCCGTCAGCGCCGAGGGTATAATCACCGGCCATTATTCTAACGGGCAGATCATCCCGCGTAACTTGATTGGTCTGGCCGATTTCAACAACCTGATCGGCCTTTCCAAGCTGGGCGGCAATCTCTTCTCAGTGACTACCGAGTCCGGAGCGCCTATCACCGGCCAACCCGGTACGAACGGGCTGGGGAGCATCGCCCCTAACTCACTGGAGCAATCCAATGTGGATCTTGGCGCGGAATTTGTCCGCATGATCACCGTGCAAAGGGGATTCCAGGCCAATTCCAAGATCATCACCACTACCGACGATATGCTCGCCGAACTGATTAACCTGAAACGTTAGTAGTTCTGACAGCGGCAGGAGAGTCGTTTAAAACCTCTCCTGCCGTCTTGCCTTTTGGAGGGTAAATTACCTTGCCAACCTTCAAAATCTTTGCTATGCCATAACCATAATCCACTTTTAAGAACAGGCTAAGTATGAAACACGTAATTTTGGGCACGGCCGGGCATATTGATCACGGCAAAACATCCCTTATCAAGGCCCTTAGCGGCATTGACACCGACCGGCTCAAGGAAGAAAAGGAACGCGGCATCACCATAGAGCTGGGATTTGCCCATCTGACCCTGCCCAGCGGCCAAAAACTGGGTATTGTCGATGTTCCCGGGCACGAGCGTTTTGTCAGACACATGGTGGCCGGGGCCAGCGGTATCGATATAGTGGCCCTGATTATAGCGGCTGATGAAGGGGTCATGCCACAGACAAGAGAACATCTGGAGATATGTCAGCTCCTTAACGTCAAGAGCGGTCTGGTAGTGTTGACTAAAAAGGATATGGTGGATGAAGAATGGCTGGAACTGGTGCGGGATGACGTGAGCAAATTTCTCAAGGGAACCTTCCTGGAAGAAGCGCCGATCGTGGCCGTTTCTTCACTAACCGGGGATGGGTTGTCTGAGTTGACCGGGGCGCTCGAATCCCTGACCGCCGGGGTGATAGAAAAACCGGCGGGCGGGCCTTTTCGCCTGCCTATAGACCGTGTCTTTACCATCAAAGGCTTTGGCACCGTAGTTACGGGCGCGTCCATCTCAGGTAGAATAAGCACCGGAGACAGCGTTACCATCTATCCCCGTGAGCTGCCGGCTAAGATACGCGGCCTCCAGGTACATAACCAGGAAGTACGCGAGGTCAAGGCCGGACTTCGTACGGCTATAAACCTCCAGGGCATAGAAAAGGAGACCGTTGAGAGAGGAGACGTCCTGGCTACGGCAAACAGCCTGGGAAACTCCTACCTGCTGGATGTCAGCCTTTACTACCTGCCGAGCATTTCCAGACCACTTAAGAACAGCTCACCGGTGCGGTTCCATACCGGAACATGCGAAATCGCCGCCAGAGTAACCCTGCTGGACCGTGATGAACTAAAGCCGGGAGAAAAGACCTACGCCCAGTTAAGATTGCTTAAAAAAGCAGCTGTCTTGCCCGGAGATCGCTACGTGCTGCGCAGCTATTCACCGACGCGTACCATTGGCGGGGGAGAAATATTACATCCTGTCCCCAAACGCCATAAACGCTTCATCGAAGCCGCTCTTTCAGATTTAAAGATCCTGGAGGCCGGAAGCCCGGAAGAAATCGTTCTTTTTCATGTAAACAAGGCGGGGGCACAAGGGCTGATGCGCAGGCAGTTAGCTCTTCTTGGCGGGTTAAATGAACAGGCTTTGGCCGGTACAATCCACAAACTAACCAAGAGCGGGGATATTCTGCTCTTCAGCCAGGAAAACCAGGCATTTGCGGCCTCCGGCGTCTATGAAAAAGCCGGGGAAAATGTCCTAGGCATCCTGCAAGATTACCACAAACGTAATCCGCTTCTCTTTGGCATCCCGAAGGAAGAGCTGAGAAGCAAACTTTCTTCCGGGATGGATCCAAGGTTATTCTCCTTTTTAATAAACGATCTGGTTCAATCCAAAAGGCTTGTACCTGAAAAGGAACTCCTGCGCCTGCCCGGTCATAAGGTGGATTTGCAGGTGGATGAAAAGGGTCTGAAGGATAGGATAGAAAAGATATACCTTGAAGCGGGCTGGGAGCCGCCCTCGCGTAGCGCAGTATCAGAGCTTCTGGGGAAAGACGGCGCGCAGGCCGGAAAATTTATTGACCTCCTCATCCGGGAAAATATATTGGTAAAGGTCAAGGAAGACCTCTGTTTCCATCACAGGCCCTTAGCTGAACTTAAAGACCGCATCGTAGATTTTCTCAGAAGGCATCAGGAAATAACCCCGGGCCAGTTCAAAGAGGTGACCAACCTTTCACGCAAGTACATGATACCCCTCCTGGAATACTTCGACACCGTAAAGATCACTATTCGGGTGGGGGATAAACGGGTGCTGCGGGAAAAGAAATAGCCAGGGGGAGAAGAGTTTCCGGACGGACACCAGCCAAGAGGAAAAGACAGTTTGGCCCCGCGTTACACGGAAAGCATTTTCCCGGGGAGGCCGCCCGGATTTTTCGAGTCGCCATGTGACACGTCTATGAAATTTCTGCATGGTAGCTCTGCAGAGACCTCACCTGGCCGTGACCCCTCCGGCGCTTGGCAATCCCTCGGGCTGCGGCCAGAGCTGCGGCCAGAGTAGTAATGTAGGGCACCTTGTACTTTATGGCGGCCTTACGAATATAGGAATCGTCGTGTTTGCTCAGCTTGCCGCTAGGGGTGTTGATCACTAGCTGGATCTCTTCGTTCTTAATGGTATCAACGATGTTGGGACGTCCTTCATGCATCTTATTGATAGGCTCGGATTGGATCCCCTTCGCGGCTAAAAAGGCCTGGGTTCCGGCGGTAGCCCTGATCCTGAACCCAAGCTTGCTAAACTGGCGGGCCACCTCCAGCACTGCCGGCCGATCGTTTTCAGAGACGGTAATCAAGACGGTTCCCTCGGAAGGCAGCAACTGCTGGGCGGCCTCCTGGGCCTTGTAAAAGGCGAGCCCAAAAGAGTCCGCCAGTCCCAATACCTCTCCGGTGGACCGCATTTCCGGACCAAGTAGCGGGTCAACCTCAGGGAACATGTTAAACGGAAAGACTGCTTCCTTGACGCCATAATGCGGAATCGACTGCCGCTTGAGATTCAAATCGGAAAGTTTTTTACCCAGAAGTATCTGGGTGGCCAGGCGCACCATGGAAATGTTGCATACCTTTGAGACCAGGGGAACGGTCCGGGAGGCCCGCGGGTTCGCCTCAAGAACGTAAGCGGTATCATTGACTATGGCATACTGGATATTCATCAGACCGACCACCCGGAGCTCCAAGGCTATTCTTCTTGTATATTCGTAGATGGTGTCAAGGTGTTTGGCTGGTATGCTGATAGGTGGAATCACGCAGGCGGAGTCGCCGGAGTGGATACCAGCCAGCTCGATATGTTCCATAACCGCAGGGACAAAGGCGTTTGAGCCATCAGCGATGGCGTCTGCCTCGACCTCGATAGCATTTTCCAGAAACTTATCAATCAAAATGGGCCGCTCCGGTGAAATATCTACGGCCGCGGAAACATAATGGGTGAGCATCTCTTCGTCGTGGATCACCTGCATGGCGCGTCCGCCCAGGACATAGGATGGCCGCACCATCAGCGGGTAGCCGATCTGTTTGGCCACGGCCAGGGCCTCTTCCGGGTTGCTGGCCATACCGGATTCAGGCTCCGGTATGCCTATTTTGGTCATCATTTGGCGGAAGCGGTCCCGGTCCTCAGCCAGGTCAATGGCCTCCGGCGAGGTACCGATGATTCTAACGCCTGCCTGGGCCAGCTCATTGGCAATGTTGAGCGGAGTCTGGCCGCCAAACTGTACGATTACCCCTTCCGGTTTCTCCTTCTCATAGATACTCAGGACATCCTCTACCGTGAGCGGCTCAAAGTAAAGCTTGTCTGAGGTGTCGTAGTCCGTAGAGACGGTCTCGGGATTGCAGTTGACCATGATAGACTCATAGCCTTCGTCGCGCAGGGCAAAAGCGGCGTGAACGCAGCAGTAATCAAATTCAATCCCCTGGCCGATCCGGTTGGGTCCCCCGCCCAGGACCATTATCTTACGCCTTTTGCTGGTCACGACCTTATCGGGGGCATTGTAGGTGGAAAAATAGTAGGCCGCATTTTCCACGCCACTCACGGGTACGGAGTCCCAGGCCTCGACTATCCCGGCCTGGGTACGCTGCCGCCTGATCTCTGCCTCTGGAATACCGAGAATCTGCGAGAGGTAGCGATCGGAAAATCCATCCTTTTTTGCCTGTCGCAAAAGTTCCTCCGGCAGGTCCTTTCCCTTATAGCGCAGGATCTGCCCTTCCATCTCTACAAGTTCTTTCATCTGCCGGATAAACCAGGGTTTTATATAGGTCTTGGCATAGAGATCCTCTATTGTAGCGCCCTTCCGCAGCGCCTCGTACATGATAAAATGGCGCTCACTGGACGGCTCGGCCAAGGCCTCCATGAGTTCCGGCAGAGAACGTTTATGAAAGTCCTTGGCAAAACCGAGTCCATAGCGGCCGGTCTCCAGGGAACGGATGGCCTTCTGTAATGCCTCTTTGTAATTCTTCCCGATGCTCATGACTTCGCCCACGGCCCGCATCTGGGTGCCGAGTTTATCTTCGACGCCCTCGAACTTTTCGAAGGCCCAGCGCGCGAATTTCACAACCACGTAGTCGCCGGATGGGGTATATTTATCAAGCGTCCCCTCCCGCCAGTAAGGGATCTCGTCCAGGGTAATACCGACGGCCAGCATGGAAGAGATGAGGGCAATGGGGAAGCCGGTGGCCTTGGAGGCCAGGGCAGAAGATCGGGAAGTCCTGGGGTTAATCTCGATCACCACCACCCGGCCGGTCTTGGGATCATAGGCAAACTGGATATTGGTCCCTCCGATAACCCGGATGGCCTCGACAATGTCATAGGAATATTTCTGCAGGCGCTTCTGCAGGGCAGGATCGATGGTGAGCATGGGGGCGACACAGAATGAGTCTCCGGTGTGGACGCCCATGGCATCCACATTCTCGATAAAACAGACGGTAATCATCTGGTTCTTGGCATCGCGAACGACCTCAAGCTCCAGTTCCTCCCATCCCAGGACGGACTCTTCTACCAGCACCTGCCCCACGAGACTGGCTGATATGCCGCGGCTGACTATAATGCGTAGTTCTTCTACATTATAGACCAGGCCGCCTCCCGTACCCCCTAAGGTGTAAGCAGGACGGATGACCACCGGGTAGCCGAGCTCATTAGCTATGGCCTCAGCCTCCTTCACGGTGAAAGCAGGTGCGCTTCTTGGCATTTCGATACCCAACCTGTCCATGGTTTCCTTGAAGGCGATCCGGTCTTCGCCGCGATTGATGGCCTCTACCTCTACACCGATTACTTTTACACCGTATTTCTCAAGTACGCCCGCATGCGCCAGTTCAGAGCAGAGGTTTAGACCAGTCTGGCCGCCCAGATTGGGCAGCAGGGCGTCAGGCCGTTCTTTCTCAATGATTTCCACCAGACTCTGGAGATTAAGCGGCTCAATATAGGTGAAGTCGGCCGTGCCCGGGTCGGTCATGATGGTAGCCGGGTTGGAATTAACCAGTACTATCTCATAACCAAATTTGCGCAGCGCCTTGCAGGCCTGGGTGCCGGAATAATCAAATTCACAGGCCTGACCGATGACAATAGGCCCGGAACCGATGATCATTACCTTTTTGATGTCCTCACGTCTTGGCATGGTATCTCCTTTAAATCCATCGCGTATGCAAGAAACAACGGATTAGGCGTTGCTTCCGACTGCCGGGAATATAGGAAAGCCCCGGTCGTGTGTCAAGTTAAAAACATACACGCGTTTTTGCTTTTTCTGCTGCTAAAGCTCGGAAATAAAAAGTTCGATCCTAACCTGCCCGTCTTAAGAGAGCTTTCCGGAAAACCTTCCATTTAGGAGATAACCAAGAAGTGGAATCTGTTTTTGGCAAAGACCCAGTATTGGCAATCCCGGAGTATCGCAAGCCGGTCGCCGCATTGCCATGAAAATCAGTCAGGACAGTAAACCAAGAAAAAAGATCAGAAAGATAGAAGAACAGAAAACCGTTCAAAGGGACTGCCGGTGAAAAAGCCCAATAGTGCCAATGCCTGCCAGGATGAGTATAAGCTCGGCCAGAACAGTCTTCCAGGTAACGTTTTTATGTGTAGCCGGAATAAGATCCGCCATAGCTATGTAGATAAAGCTGCTGGCCGACAGCACAAGGATGAATGGGATAAATTGCCTCAGTTGCATAAGGCTGAAATAAGCTATCAAGGCCCCGGGCAGTGTAGGAAGTGCTGAGAGCAGGTTATAAAAGAAGGCTTTCCATTTATTCATACCGGAGTCCAGGAGTATGGCAAAATCCCCTACCTCTTGGGGAACTTCATGGGCTATCACGGCCAGGGATGTCCCTATTCCGAGAGGTACGGAAACCATAAAGGCGGTGGCAATGACGACGCCGTCCATGAAGTTGTGAAAGGCGTCCCCGATCAGGATTAAGTAACCGGTCGCACTGTGGACATCGCATTGCGGATCATGACAATGCCGCCAGATAACTATTTTTTCGAGGAGGAAAAAAAACAAGAGGCCTATCAGGGCACATTTCAAGGCAAGGGCCGGGCTGAGCATGGTCATGGCCTTAGGCAGCATACCCAGAAAGGCGGCGCCCAGAAGGGTACCGATGGCATAGCTCAAGATGTAAGGAATGATCATCTTGACCTTGCTACCGAGCAACATGAGAATGGACGCCCCGGCGATGGCGCCTATACTGCCCGCAAAACTAAATATGATGATGTAAGTCAAGATCATTGTTAGAGCGTCCTGCGCATAAGAATCTCGGCTGGCCTGTATGACCGCATCTTCATAAGCTCCTGCTGATCGGCTGGATTGTCTTCTGCGCCAGGCCGGCCAAAATTTCTACCGCCTCCTCTAGGGGAATATCTTTGATTCTAGGTAACTTGAGCAGCATGGGGAGGTTGACGCCGGTTACGATGCCTATCCTGTTTTCATCCAGGAGTGAACGCGCCAGATTGGTAGGGGTTCCCCCCAGTATGTCGGTCAGGATGAGCACCCCTCCCCCACAGTCAAGCCTGGCTATTTGGTCGCTCAGTGCCGCCTTAAGTGCAGATTTATCATCGAGTGAAAATGGTACAGAAAAAGCCGTCAGCACGGGCAGTTTATCACCCATAATATGGATAGCCACGCGGACCATTTCCTCGCATAAATGCCCGTGCGTGGCTACTATGACGCCGAAACCATTCATATTAATTTCTTAATCTGGTAATAAAATCGCCCTTAAAACTGGTAACTCCCATGGCTATAGATTTTCAAAGATTTCTCTTATAGTATCCAGGACTATCCTGTTATTTTCAGAAGTGGAGGTTGCAAACCTTAAAAAATTATTTCCCAGCCCTTCCTGATGAAGGGGCCTGATGTGGATGTTTTTTTCACTTAAAACTTTAGCAAATTCATCTGCGCTCACATAAGGAATCTTGCCCAGAAAGAAGTAAGTCTCTGTAGGATATGTCGTAATACCTAAATTCTGTAATGATTTTGCGAAATCTTTGGTCAGGTCTTTTAGCATTACAACTCTGGCATTAATCTTATCCAAATGTTCAAGGGATGCTATGGCCGCAGCCTCGGCAGGCCTTGCCAGCGGATAGGCATCATTATGATTGTTCAGATAGCTTATCAATTCTTTACCTGCAATGGCATAGCCTACTCTAAACCCCGCCAAACTTAACGCCTTTGAGAATGTACGAGTTACAATAACATTTTTGTATTCAAAAATCAGATCTGCCGCTGTGTTGCCTCCGAACTCAATGAATGCCTCATCGATTAAGAATATGGTATCAGGATGTCTTTCGATAAGCGAAAGATTCTCCTTTATATTAAAGACGGTGCCGGTAGGATTATTCGGGTTAACGATTACTGCCACAGTTGTATCTTTCGGTATTTCAAGTTTTTTCATATTAAAAAGGAAATCTTCCTTTTCAGCCAAGAAAGTACAAGTCTTTTTCTCTGCAATTTCCTCAAAAAGGTAATAGGTAGGAGAGATTAAATGCGCCCTCTGGCCATAAAGTAAAAACAATTGGCGGAGTATAAGTTCAGAGCCTGCATTTATGTGGATATTTTCCACAGGGACCTTAACATAGTCTGATATTCTCTCTTTCAGCTTCCATGAATAAGGTTCTGTATAGTGATTGCCCAGATGGATCTCTTTCTTGGCTCTTTCTATGGCTTCATCTATTGGGGGAAGGGGATTTTCGCAGAGGGCCAAATTTATACCCTCAAGAGGAAAACCTCCTTTTTCTAGCCTGCTTTTCTTCATAAAGTCTCACCCGCAAAGTCAGCCTTAAGGCCCTCTCCCAGGGCTTCGTTATCATAGACAATGGTGATCTTCATATCGGAGCCTGTTCAAGATTTTTTCTTAATCTTTCCTCACCATCCAGACTCCTAAACAAACCTGAACATAAATTTATTATACCCCTAAGGTTCGTTGATCAATA
>JASEGX010000254.1 GCA_030017815.1 Thermodesulfobacteriota bacterium
TTTCAATTCGCAGCATGAGGATACGTGATCGTATTTGCGAATCGAAGCACTAAGGTATCTTTCTTATTAAAGTCCTACCAAAATTTCCCGATAAGAAAGTTTAGGGGATTCATGAAATAAGTCAGCCTACTTTAAATGGGTATGGCGATTGTGGTTCGGGGGAAATGAAACAGGATTTGGCAAGAGATGTAAGGGCATACAAAAGGGGGCAAAAAAAATTTGGGTATGCTTGTGAACTTGTGCACATAATTATCTCACAGGCACCTAAAATGACTAGCTGAGGTCGGCATCCTTTAAGATGCCGGGGTGATTTAAGTCGGTTGACGATAAGGTGCGTGACTGAATTGATAAGAAGTGGAGATGAATTGCGGCAAGAAATAACAAGCTTAACTCGATTTGGGGAAAAATGATTGACACGCTAATTGATATTGTGATAGTGAACACTAGCACAATTGCTTTGCTCCATCCAAAAGGAGGTGAAGCATAAAGAAATACTAGCGTATTACCTGGGAAGTAAAAAGAAGATGTTATTTTACACTGCCTTGAAAGGAGGAGATGTGAATGAAAATTACAAGGCGTAACTTTTTAAAGGTATGCGGTGGTACCGCAGCAGCATGTGGGCTTTCCAATTTGGGTATCCCGAATGTGGCGCAGGCCCTCGAGAAGGCCTTGGCGGGTAATCCTCCTGTGATATGGCTTCAGGGCTCAGGTTGTACCGGATGCTCTGTTTCCCTCCTCAATTCCGTCGAACCAGATATTGCCACCATCCTGCTCAAGATAATCAGTCTGAAATTTCATCCCACGGTAATGGCTGCGCAGGGTGAACCGGCCTTGGAAAAGATGTACAAAGTGGCAGAGGATTATGCCGGAAAGTTTTATCTGGTAGTCGAAGGTTCTATACCTACTAAGGAAGACGGCCGATTCTGTATCTTTGGCGAACGTCAAGGGCATGAAATTACGATGCTGGATGCTACCATTGAGATAGGTAAAAAGGCCGCGGCAACTCTGGCCTTTGGCACGTGCGCCTCTTTTGGCGGTATCCCGGCGGCCAAACCCAATCCCACCGGAGCAAAACCGGTTACCGCTATCTTCGAGGAAAACGGGATAAAAACGCCGGTGGTTAATGTCCCTGGCTGTCCGCCACACCCGGATTGGATGGTAGGAACTATTGCCTATGCACTGACCAAGGGCATCCCGCCATTAGATGCAAACGGTCGCCCGGAGCTGTTTTACGGTAGCAACATTCATGACAACTGTCCTTACCTTAAAGATTATGAGGAAGAAAAGTTTGCCCGGTCTTTTGGCGAAGAAGGTTGTCGCTTGAAGCTTGGCTGTAAGGGACCGGAGACCTATGCCGATTGCTGGCAGCGTCAGTGGAATAACAAGGTCAACTGGTGTGTGCGAAACGCCATCTGTATCGGCTGCGTACAGCCGAATTTCTGGGATGAGATGGCCCCGCTCTATGAACAGACCACAGGATGAAGGGAGGGAATAAGATATGGGAAAAAAGATAGTAATTGACCCGGTAACGCGGATTGAGGGTCACTTAAAGATAGAGGTCGAGGTTAAAGACGGAAAGGTAGTCGATGCCCACAGTACCGGTGCACTCTTCCGGGGATTTGAGATAATTTTAAAAGACAGAGACCCGCGGGATGCCTCCCAGATCACACAGCGTATATGCGGCGTCTGCCCTACTTCTCACGCCATGGCCTCGGTCAGGACTCTGGATTCCGCCTTCAAGGTGAAACCTCCAAAGAACGGCCGTGTGTTGCGCAATATTATCCTTGGCTCTGACTATGCCTGGGACCACGTCCTTCATTTTTATCATCTGGCCGCCCTCGATTATGTCAAGGGGCCGGAAACCGAACCTTTTGTCCCCCGGTATGACGGGGATTACCGGCTCGATGAAAAAACAAACCAGGTGGCGGTTGACCAGTATCTTGAGGCCCTTAAGATAAGGGTCCTCGGCCATGAACTGACCGCCATGTGGGGTGGCAAAGGGCCCATCGTCCAGGGCATGGTCGTGGGTGGAGCCACGGCCATACCCACCAGGGAAGAGATCGCCGGGTACAAGGAAAGGGCCAAAAAGGTTATAGATTTTATTGCCAATACTTATCTGCCCACGGTCTATCTGATAGGCGGGGCATACAAAGATCTGTTTAACGTTGGCACGGGTTGCAAAAACTTCCTGTCTTATGGGGTCTTTCCCTTAGACGACAAGGAAAACGCCTTTCTCTTAAAGCGTGGCGTCTATACCAATGGTAAGGATTACCCGTTAGACGTAAAAAAAATCAAGGAGTTTGTGTCCCATTCCTGGTATG
>JASEGX010000056.1 GCA_030017815.1 Thermodesulfobacteriota bacterium
GATAAGTCGCTTGTGTCTTCTGTTGCGCCCGATATGCCTCCTCCGGAGCCGCATAGGCTGGAAGGGGCTATTTATGCCCAAAATATGCCGGTAAAGATTTTTAGCGACTTCCGGGCTCTAAATATAGGGGATATTGTCACGGTCAATATCGTGGAGACCTCCAATGCCTCCAAGAAGGCCGCTACTAAAACCGGCCGGAGCACCAGCGTAAAGGGCGGCATTTCCGCCATGCTTGGCTATGAAGGGGCTATAGAGGATAGGAACAGCAGGTTCAGCGGCAGCAGCATGATCGAAGGCGGTATCGCCAGTGATTTCGATGGGTCAGGATCAACCAGCCGGAATTCGACGGTAACGGCCTCTATCTCCTGCCGGGTGGCCAATGTCTTACCCAATGGGAATCTGGCCATTCGCGGGTCCAGGGAGATTCGGGTGAATAACGAGACACAATACATGATATTGACCGGAGTTATTCGTCCCGAGGACATTGCCGCGGATAATTCCATTATATCGTCTTATGTTGCTGATGCCCGCATTACGTACACGGGCCGGGGTGTCCTGAGTGAAAAGCAGAGCCCGGGTTGGCTGGCGCGCATACTGGATTATATATGGCCATTATAAATGACAAAGTTCAAAGCTCAAATTTCAAATGAATGTCAAATGTCAAACTAAAAACGTCACTCGTCACTGGTCACTGGTCATTAGTCATTGGTTAAGTTGGGAGAAAGATAGACCCCTTTTACCAGTGACAAATGACTATTGACTAATGACTTCTACTTTAGTCATTTGAACTTTGGGTTTTGACATTTGAAATTAAACAAGAGGTCATCCATGAACCACCTGCAACGGATCTTTCTAGCCGCCCTTATAACGCTACTCTCATTTATATATCTTGCCGGTTCGGCGCAAGCCGCCCGGATCAAGGACATTGCCTTTTTCAAGGGGGTGCGCACCAATCAGTTGGTTGGTTATGGACTGGTAGTCGGACTGAACGGCAGCGGTGACAGCGACCAGACCAAGTTTACGGTGCAGTCTATCGTAAATATGCTGGAACGTATGGGCGTACATGTCTCAGCCAAAGAGGTAAAGGTCAAAAATGTGGCCACGGTAATGGTTACCGCCCAGTTGCCGCCATTTGCCAAGGCGGGAAGCAAACTGGATATCCTGGTATCCTCAATAGGAGATGCCAAAAGCCTCCAGGGAGGCACCTTGCTCCTGACGCCCCTTAAGGGGGTCGATAATCAGATTTATGCCCTGGCCCAGGGACCTGTATCTGTGGGCGGATTTGCCGTAGGCGGCGCGGCCGGGGGTGGTGTCCAGAAGAATCATCCTACCGCAGGCATGATAGCCGCCGGGGCAAGCGTAGAAAGAGAAATTCCATGCGCCCTTGGTTCCCAGAAAGAGATAATAATTGGCCTCTACCGCCCGGATTTCACCACTGTAACCAGAATGAGCGCGGCAATTAACAAAGAGGCGGGGATGGTTATTGCTGAATCAATAGATGCGGATGCGGTGAAGGTTACGGTACCCGAATCTTTATCCGAAGACGTAGTCAAACTTATGGCTCGACTGGAGATGGTTGAGGTCAGACCGGATATTGCCGCCAGGGTGATCTTAAATGAAAAGACCGGTACGGTAGTTATGGGTGAAAACGTGCAGCTATCCCGGGTAGCCATAGCCCATGGGAATCTTAGTATCCAGATCAAGGAAAGGAAGATAGTCTCTCAGCCCCTTCCCCTTGCCAAAGGGGAGACGGTAGTTACTCCGGAGTCGGAGGTCGCCGTAAAGGAAGAGGCCGAGAAATTGCTCCTGCTTGAGGAAGGGGCGAGCATCGGTGAGGTAGTTAAGGCCCTTAATGCTATCGGAGTTACACCGCGTGATCTGATCATTATCCTGCAGTCCTTGCGGGCGGCCGGGGCATTACAGGCGGATTTAGAGATTATTTAAGGTGCTATTTATGGCAGATAATATCTCCATACCTGCTGAAAGCAGCAAAATCAAGGTGATAGGGCAATCGGCCGATAAGCGTACTAAGGACGAGGGGTTAAAGGCGGCGTGTGCCGAGTTCGAGTCGCTTTTTATCTATCAGCTATTAAAGATGATGCGTGGGGCAGTTCCTAAAACACCCCTTTTTCATGGAGGTCCAGGTGAGGATATTTATACCTCTATGTTTGACCAGGAAGTGGCCAGAAAAATGTCTGAGGACAGAGGGATTGGCCTGGGGAAACAGCTTTATGAGCAGGTTTCAGAGGCGGTAGCAAAGACCAGGAGAAGCGAGATCCCCGGTTCAATCGGACATGAGGGCTTGAAAGACAAAGAAACGAATGAGGTAAACAAAGATGGCGCCCAAAAGAGATGATCGTAAATTGCTTCTTCCCAAAGGAATATTTGAACTCCTGGAAAAAGAGGTGGGTTTTTACCAGGAACTTTTGAGGTTACTGGACAAAGAGCATGAGTGCTTGCATAGTCTCTCTATAGAAGATCTCTGCGCTATAAGCAAGGCCAAGGAAACAGAGATATTGAAGATAAAGGTAGTAGAGGAGAACCTGAAAGATATTACGGCCGGGCTTTTCAAAAATCACGGTTATGTGTCGGAAGACACCACAATAACCGCACTGATGGAGGTTGCCGATAAAAAGCAGGCCGGGATACTTAAGAATTATCTGGCCATTCTTACTGCCTTGAAGGAAGACATACGGGAGCGGAACGGCAACAACAAACGATTCATCGAGGAAACCCTGGAGGTTATAGAAGATTCCCTGTCCATTCTGATGCCGCCCCGCAACGCTCCTTTTTATACTCCGCAGGGGAAGAACGCGCGTTGTTCGTGTAATGCCAATGTCTTAAGCAGAGAGGTGTAAGGCATGAGCGGTGTAAATGCCGTACTAAGCATAGCCAGGACGGCCCTTCTTACCCAGCAGCTGGCCATCCAGGTGACCAGCCATAATGTGGCCAATGTAAATACGCCGGGATACTCCCGCCAGCAATTGGTTATGGAGCCGAATAACTCCACCACGATAGGGTTAGGAGAGATAGGAACAGGCGTTCATGGCCAGGCCATAATCCAGTACCATGACAAGTTCATGACTGCGAAGGTGAATCAACAGATGTCCTCTATGACCGGTTTTGAGGCCAAGAAATCGAGCATGAAGGTCGTAGAAACGCTTTTTAATGAGACCACGGAGGAAGGGCTTAGTAAACTTTTAGGACAATTCTGGGCGGCCTGGCACGACTTAGGCAATAACCCTGCCGGTAAGGCCGAAAGGGCGACTCTGGTCGGGCGGGCCGGATTACTGATCGATCACTTTCAGAGTCTGTACAGCGACCTGATGCGCCTTAGCACGGATATGGATATTAATCTTGGCGCGGGGATTGAAGATATCAATTCCCTTACCGGACAAATCGCGGATCTCAATGTGCAGATTATAACGGCCGACAAGGGTGTAGGTGCCGCCAATGATCTGCGGGATAAGCGTGACTATCTGGTGCGGCAACTGGCGGAGCTTATGGATATTAATTACTTTGAAATAGGCAGCGGCGCCTATACCATTATGTCCAATAGCGGGCATATCCTGGTGGAAACCGATCGGTCCTGGGACCTGGAACTGAGTGGTGGCCAGGTTTACTGGGTCAGCAGTACCGGGGCAGAGGTGGAGATGAGGAGCGGTGATGTGCAGGGAGGGAAATTAGGCGGCTGGTTGGCGGTTAAACAGGAGATTATCCCCGATGTATTGGACAAGGTGAATAACCTGGCCGAGTCCTTTATCAGAGAGGTGAACAGCCAACACAGTCAGGGTATAGGGCTGGCGCCATTTACCACGGTGACCGGCGCTTATGCCTCTACCAACAGTGCTGCGGCAATAGGAACAAGCGGTTCGGGGTTGCCTTTCTATGATCAGGTGGCAGACGGCACTTTTAAGTTGTGGTTGTATGATAGCTCCGGGAACGTCATCGGAGGTGGCGCTACTACAATTACCATAGACGCTGATGTTACCACATTGGATGTCCTTGCCACTACAACAATCGCCGGTATTTCCGGACTTGACGCATCGGTGAGTAGCGACGGTAAGCTGGTTATAAGTGTTAATACCACCGAGCAGCCTACTGCGGCCGGTTTCGGCTTCTCTGACGATACCTCTTCTGTTCTGGCGGCCCTGGGCATTAATACCTTTTTTGACGGCTATGACACCGGGTCAATAGCCCTTAACTCAGTTATCACCAATAATACAGATAACATTGCTGCGGGGACCATAGATTCAACAACGGGTGACTATAGCCTTGGTGATAATGAAAATGCCCTGGCCCTGGCCGACCTGCAGATTCAGAACGTGGACATCGGCGGGCAGTCAGCAACCTTTGACGACTATTATAATGCCCTGGTGGGAGAAATCGGCATTACATCCCGGGGGTATAATAGCGGCTATGATTTTAGCCGGAACATGGTTAATCAGTTGAGTCAGTTGCGCGATTCTGTCTCCGGCGTTTCTCTGGATGAGGAAATGACTAAATTAATCCAGTACCAACAGGCATACTCGGCTGCGGCCCGGTTGATCCAGGCCTCGGATGAGATGATGCAAACCCTTCTTTCTGCAAAATAGGAGTAATCGGCCATGCGTATAACTATGAATAATATCTATGGTTCGATAATCAGCAATCTGGATAAATTAGCCGATGATATGCGTACATTAAATGAGACTATCTCCTCCGGCAGGAAATATACTACACTTTCCGATGATCCGGTGAGTTTAATCAGCGCCCTGGAAATACGGTCTATAATTGATGAAACGAAACAGTACGAGCGTAACGTCACCTATGGCATATTGTGGACAGACAGTGGAGAGATTGCCGTGAGACAAACGGATGAGATCATATCCCGGGCCCGGGAGATAGCCGTTCAGATGGCTAACGCCACGCAGAGCGCGGCTACACGGGCTTCAGCGGCAATAGAAGTCGGGCATCTGATTGAACAGATGGTGGCCCTGGGAAATTCCCAGGTAGCCGGGGAGTATATCTTTAGCGGACAGAAGACGAACATAGTCCCCTTTACCTATGATTCGGCAGCAGGTACGGTTACCTACAATGGTGACGAGAACGACATAGACATTCGGGTAGGCCGCAACAACAGCGCGACCATCAATAAAAACGGCAAAGATGCCTTTATGGACGGCAATGAAACATCCAATCTTTTTACCTATCTCATTGGCTTAAAGGAGGCCCTGGAGGGCAACAATGTGAGCGGGATTCAGAGTAGTCTCGGCAACTTAAGCGATGCCGCTGATTATATCAATGAGAAGATAGCCGATTTTGGGGCGAAACGTAATAAGTTGGATATGAAAAAATATATATATGCCGAATTACAATTAAGCAACACAGAAAGATTGTCCGATATAGAAGATACAGATTTAGCAGAGGCTATATTGAATCTGAAGACCAAGGAGGTTGCCTACCAGGCGGCCCTGACTGCGGCCTCAAAGGTTATGCAGCTCAGCCTTGTTGACTTTATGCGATAACAGGTGATTTTCTCACCATGGAGGGTGAATGCTGGTCTTAACGAGGAAAAAAGGCGAAAGCATCATTATTGGCGATGATATTCGTGTTTACATAGTAGATGTAAAGGGGAAACAGGTCAGATTAGGAATAGAAGCCCCTCCCAATGCGCCGGTACACCGTGAGGAAGTCTATAGAATTATTCAACTTGAGAATCAGTATGCGGCGCGGGAAGCGCCACTTGATTTAAATCAGGCTTCAGATGTTTGGAAAGAAGAAGGCGGTAAGAATGAAAAATGAGACTAACTTGAAATTAAAATCAGTTGACGAGGAGCAAAAGATAAAACTTAAGACCACAAGATTTGGTGAGCTTGAAGTACACCGGGAAAATGTCATACATATGCCCGGCGGAGTCCTGGGTTTCCCAGGCTGTAAGGATTATATCCTGGTGCCACACAAGGAGAATTCACCTTTCGTATGGTACCAGTCGTTAGACGATCCTGCCCTGGCTTTTGTGGTTGTTAACCCTTTTATATTTAAGCCGGATTATGATGTCCCAATAAGTCCTGCACTTACGGAGAGCCTGGGTGCGGAAAAAGTCGAAGAACTGGAATTGCTGGCTATTGTGACCATACCTAAAGACCGGCCTCAGGACATGACCGCCAATCTGCTGGGGCCGATCGTTATCAATCCGGTCAAGAGACTGGCCAAACAGATTGTGCTGGACCCGGAACGTTATAGCACCAAGAATCCGATCCTGCCCCAGAAGAAATAGGATTTTTTATAATGAATGGATAGCCAGGCTTTAGCCTGCGTAATCTACGCACCCTAAGGGGTGTTACCAATTGAAATGTTGGATGATACAAAATTAAAAGCCGGAGAAAAATCTCCGGCTTTTAATGGGGAGGAGGAGGGGCTACCTATGCGAGGTCCTGGATCAGATTTGAGACCATCTTGTTGGCAATTTCCCGGGCATCGACCCTGTACTGTCCGCTTTCGATCTTTGATTTAAGCTCTTGTACCTTTTCGGCACGAACATCCGGGGTATTTTTCAGGACTTCTTGTATCTTTTGGATATCTCGGGATGCCGCGGAGAGTTCCACTTTATCTGTAGCCTGGGACTGTTCAGCGGCAGCTTGCTTTTCTCTTTCAACTTGCCTGGTTTCCTGCGCAGCCTGGTTATTTTGTACGTATTGAGCTACATTTTCTTTAGCGTTAATGTCTGTTATCTTCATCTCAGGTTCTCCCTCAAGCTATGTTTTCTTGCACCACTAGTTCAGTAAGTTCGAAAAGCCTTTTTTGCAGGTATTCGGAATCTTCAAAACTAAGGCATTTTACTACTTCTCGGTCTTTCTCGTCAATTACTTTAAAAATAATATTTGATCCGGTTTCCTCTTTCTGGATATCCAGTGGGCGGCCGTATTCCTGGCTCAACTTGTTCAGAATTTCACGTTCAAAACCACTCCAATTCTGCTTATGGGTGAGCCTGTCAATCACTTCAGACGCTACGTCTTTAATGACCTGCCGTTTCTTGGCTTCTGCAGATATAGAGATACGGTCTAACTGTTCCTGTTCCTCAGTTCGCTGGACCTTGTTCAGATTGTGGGTACGACTAATTTGCTGGCCGTAGGCCCTTATTACATTTTGAATATGGTAGTTTGTTATAGTCATGTATAGCTCACCTTTCAATCCTCTTATCGGCAGTTCCTTTAATAACTTTAAAAGGATCTCAGGGCAGTTGCCATTTCTTTGATCTTGTGATATAAGTTACCAACAGGATTAAAGATGGTTGATAATCAATCGCTACCCATTTCACTACGTTCTTATGTAAGGGCGCCGGTCCTGCCGGTGAATTTAAATCCCTCCCCGAGGGGATATATATCACCTGCCGCTAATTCAGAAAATGAAAGCACGCCTGCTCCTGGCGTTGACTTTAATCGTAGGGGCCATTCCCTGGTTTCAGCCTACGTTATTAAGGCCTATCAGCGACGGGTTGAATTGGCCGAACAAGGATCACAAGTAAACAAAGTCAACCTCTTCGCCTGATTTTCCCTCTTTCTTGCTATCCGTGACCGGCTTTGCTTGTTTTTTTCGCCTAATTTGTGTATATAATTCCTCGCAGTGAAAGAACTACGCGATGACCGATACTGTTTTGCCTGTGGACCTGAAAATCCTATCGGCCTTAAGATAGTCGTTGACTACACGGGAGGCGGAGCGGTAAGCACACTCACCTTACAAAGAGTGCATGAAGGCTGGGCGAATGTTATACATGGGGGAATAATCTCAACCATTCTTGATGAAATTATGGCCCACGCCGTATATTACTATCTTGGGCCCGGAGTAACCACAAGTCTTAAGGTGGACTTTAAATCTCCCTTGGCTCCGGGTGAGACCATTATGGCCAAAGGTTGGATAAAGGAAAGAAGGAGCCGGGCGGCGATAGCGTCGGCGGAGATAACTACTGAAAAAGACCGGCGCCTCATAGCCAGCGGCGAGAGTTATTTTATCCTGCTTTCGCGCAAAAATAAGGAGAAGGGTTATGCTTGAATTAAAGGATTTATGGGTTGAGGTGGAAGGCCGGGAGATCCTTAAGGGTGTAAACCTTAAAATTGAGCAGGGAGAAACCCATATCTTGTTCGGTAAGAATGGTTCTGGTAAGACAACGCTCCTTTTGACTCTTATGGGTTTTTCTCGATACAAGATTATAAACGGCGCTATAATTTTTAAAGGGCAGGACATCACCGCCTTTTCTCCCCATGAACGGGCCAAGCTAGGCATGGGGATCTCTTTCCAGAGACCGCCTACCTTACATGGTGTACGTCTGCGGGATATGTTGACCATTTGCGGTAACGGCAGCGGCCGGGGTGAGATCTTGGCCACACAATATAATTTCGCGGAGTTTCTGGACCGTGAAGTAAACCGGGGTTTTTCCGGCGGAGAGATCAAAAAGAGCGAGCTGCTGCAACTCCTGGCCCAAGACCCGGATCTCGTCCTCTTAGATGAGCCGGAGTCCGGTGTGGATGTCGAAAACTTAAATGTCATCGGTCAGATGATCAAAGAACTTCTACAGAAGAATCTCAAGCGACATCGGCAGAAAGCCGGCCTTATTATCTCTCATACCGGTTTTATTCTGAATTACCTGGAGGCAGATAAGGGGCATATACTCCTTGATGGCAAGATTCATTGTCAGGGTAACCCCAGGGAGATGTTTGAAGAAATACAAAGACATGGCTATGAGGAATGTGCAAGATGCAGAAGATAGAAGAGAAGGCAAAAAAGGCCCTGAAGAAAAAAGCCACTTATGGGGAAGACATAGAACTGGAAAAATTTGTCAGGCAGGCCGAACCTGTTTCTTATGCTGATCTTGACCCGGAAGAGCAAAAAAGATTACATCAGACCGGTCTCGACTTGAGTAAACAAGAACATTCAGGCGCGTTTTTTCAATCAGATTGTTCTGTTGTCCACTGTCAGTCAACTTATAAGGGACTGGAGGTGCTGCCTATTAAAGAGGCCATCCAGGACCCTGAAAAAATCAAAGATTACTGCTGGCAGGCCGTAAGTGTCGATACAGACAAATATACAGCAGCCGCAGAACTTGACCTGGACAACGGGTACTTTATCCGCGCCCTTCCCGGAGAAAAGGTCATTTATCCGGTGCAGGCCTGTCTCTATATCCGCAAAGAAAAATTCGCTCAGCATCTGCACAACATCATCATAGCCGAAGAAGGCTCCGAGCTGCACATCATCACCGGTTGCGCCACCTCTCCTCATCTGGTCTCCGGCCTGCATATCGGCGTATCTGAATTTTACATCAAAAAAGGGGCCAAGCTCACCTTCACCATGATCCATAACTGGGGCGAAGACGTCTATGTACGCCCCCGCTCCGGCATCATCATCGAAGAAGACGGCGTCTTTATTTCTAATTACATTTCGCTCGGGCCGGTCAGGTCCCTACAGACCTATCCCTCGGCCACTCTGGCCGGCCGGGGGGCCGTGGCCCGTTTTAATTCCATACTGGTAGCGCCACCGGGCAGCGAGCTCGATATCGGGGCCAAAGTCACTTTAAAGGCGCCTGGAGCAAAGGCCGAGATTATCTCGCGGGCTATATCCGCTGGTGGAAAAATTATTGCGCGTGGCCTCCTGGTGGGCGAAGTTCCCGGCATAAAGGCGCATTTGGAATGCAAGGGCCTGATACTCTCTGAAAAAGGGATTATCCGGGCCATACCTGAACTGGAGGGGCAGGCCTCCGGCGTAGATATGTCGCATGAAGCGGCAGTAGGAAAGATCGCTCAGGAAGAGATTGAGTATCTCATGGCCAGAGGACTAAGTGAAGAAGAGGCTACTTCCACCATTGTCCGGGGATTCCTGAACGTCCAGATAGACGGATTACCTGCGGAACTACAGGCTGAGATAGATGCCGCTGTTAAAGAAAGCGAAAAGGCTTTGATCTGAACCGCCTCCGGCGGTTCATTTCAGATTTGTCAACCGCTGCTACAACTTTTTGCAGTGCGCACGGCGATATCCTCCGGAGTGGCAGGACGGATTTCTTCTACTGAAATGTGGGCATAAATCGGATGGTTGGCGCCAAGATACTGGCCTTTAGGGATTGCGATTTCAAAGGTATCTCCTTCTTTAGTCCCCAACAGCTTCTCTTCTATGGCCGGGATAATGCGGTCATATCCGATCAGTAGATTGGCCCGGTAAACGTTAAGTTTTTCCTCCGGGTCCGCATTTTCCTCAAAGCGTACCGTATATTTTATAACTACATGGGTATTCGGTCCTGCTTTTAGCATTATTGCTCCCTAAAAAACCTATTAGTCCTTATCTTACTTTTTACCACTCAGAATCTCGCCGATTTTGTTTACTACCTCATCCGGTTCAGGAAAAAAGCCCAAGGCCTTTCTCGAAAATAAAATCTCGTCGTCAACCCGGACATCAAAGACGCCCCCATCGCCTTTTATGAGGACAGGTTCTATATTAAAAGCCGCTTTAATCTTATCCGCCAGCCTGGCGGCCCTGGGGAGAAAATTTCATCTGCCGCAGTATTCAATCACAATTTCCATATATTGTCCTCTTATGTACAAATCATTATAAAAAATCTAGGTCTTATGCAAGCAAAATCTGATCCCAAAGTACATTCCGGCCGGCTCAAGTTCTAACCCGATTAACAAATTTTTCGGCCAAAACCCGCCATTCCTTTAATCTCAAGGCATAGAGCAGAAAGAAATACGAAAGCCCGGCAGATGCTATGGTAATCGCAAGGGAGAAAAGCTCCGGCTGGAGGCCATGTCCCCAAAGGCCTTCAAGCCACCCGTGCATATAATATACAATCAGGCCCATAACCGCCGAGGCCATAAGCACCTTGGCCAGAGACTTAAAAAGATAACCCAGGGCATAGCCTTCTACCTTTCGATACAGGATAAGACTTAGGAATATAAAGTTCATAATCATGGTGATTGATGTGGAAAAGGCGATGGCCTTGTGCTGGAAATGGTCTATAGTCAGGGTGACCACTAAAATATTAACCACTACGGCCATAAAACTCGCTATAACCGGGTATTTTGTATCGTTTAAAGCGTAGAAGACCGGGACAATGATCTTTACTGCGGCATAGGCAAAAAGACCGATAGCGTAAAAAGATAATGCCTCCGCCGTGCGTAGGGTATCATAACCAGTGAAACGCCCGTGCTCGAAGATTAACTTTATAATCGGCTTGGCGAGTATTACCAGCCCGCAGGATGCCGGTATGGTCAGGGCAAAGGCCATGACCAGAGCAGAAAGATAAGCGCCTTTAAGCTGAGTTAAGTCTTTATTGGAGGCATGGCGCGAAACCACCGGTAGCGTGGCAATGGAAATAGCCACTCCAAAGACTCCAATCGGAAACTGCATCAGGCGGAAGGCGTAATTAAGCCAGGAGATACTCCCTTGCTCACAACTGGCCGCAAAGTAGGTATTTATAAAGATATTAATCTGGGTGGCGGAAAGGCCGATAATAGCCGGGATCATGAGCTTAATTACCCGGCGCAGGCCTTCGTCCCGAAAAGAAAACACGGGCATAAGGTGAAACCCCACCTTGTGGAGGGATGGCAGTTGTATGGCGAGCTGCAGGAATCCTCCTATAAGTGTGCCTACGGCCATGCCCACGATGGCGGGCTGACCGAAACGAGGAAAAACAAAGGCCAGGATAACGCCGCTGACAATGGAGCCAAGGTTAAAAAAGGCAGAGGACATGGCCGGGATAAAAAAATACCCCTTGGTGTTAAGCATGCCCATCACCGCCGCAGCAAGCGAAACCAGAATAAAGAACGGGAACATAATGACGGTCATGTCCCTGGTCAGGGCAATTTTCCCTGGTATCCTGGAAAAATCAGGGGCCATCAGCATTATGATGTCCCCGGCAAAAAATATACCGATTAAGGTCAAAGCGCCTACGATAACAAAAAGGGCGGTCAGGACGTTGTTGGCCAGCTTCCAGGTCTCCTTAGGGCCTTTTTTCTGGTCATAGTCGGTAAAGACGGTAACAAAGGCCGAGCTTAACGCGCCCTCGGCAAAGAGATCGCGCAGAAGGTTAGGGATGCGGAAGGCTACGACATAGGCATCGATGAAATAACCGGCCCCGAAAAGGCCCGCCAGGACCTGTTCCCGTATAAGGCCCAGGATGCGGCTGGCGAAGACCGCCACGCTGACCGATCCGGCTGAACGGGCTATCTGGGCCGTGTCCGTCTCTTTTAATTTCGAATTTCGAATTTCGAATTTTCCTTTGGCATGGGCTTTTAATGTAACCTTATTTCTTGGTTCTTTCTCATTTCAAGTGGGTAATCCAAACATCTCCGAGCGTTTCTTTTTTCTGTCATCCCCGAATGCTTGTATCGGGGATACGGTTTAAAAAACCAGATTCCCGATTAAACCCTCGGGAATGACAAAAGGGGGCATTCGG
>JASEGX010000255.1 GCA_030017815.1 Thermodesulfobacteriota bacterium
TGCTGACCAATGGCAAAAAAGTCCCCATGGATGAGAATCTCAAGAAAGAGGCCATGGATGCCTACCATTCATTGACAGATATGGGTTTAAGGGTGCTTGCTTTTGCCTACAAAGAGATCGAAAAAAGTTCAAAGTTTAAAGTTCAAAGTTCAAAAAATAAAGACACGGTACTCGAAAAAGATATGATTTTTGTCGGATTAATAGGTCTGGAAGACCCGCCCAGGCCGGAAGTCCCGGAAGCCCTGGAGAGATGCCATGCGGCGGGCATAAAGGTAGTAATGATTACCGGCGACGGAAGCCGGACGGCCCTGGCCATTGCCAGGGAGATAGGGCTGGTAAAGGGTAATCCGGTGGTGATAGAGGGGCATGAATTCGAGAGGATGGGTGATAGGGAACTCAGAGAAAAACTCACCGAGAAAGAGATAGTATTTGCCAGGATGACACCCAAGCACAAGATGAGGGTAGTATCCATTCTTAAGGAAGAGGGGGAGAGGGTGGCCGTGACCGGTGATGGAGTAAACGACGCCCCGGCCTTGAAGAAGGCGGATATCGGCATTGCTATGGGCATTTCTGGAACCGATGTGGCTAAAGAAGCGGCGGATATGATACTCCTTGATGACAATTTTGCCACCATCGTGAACGCCGTAGAGGAAGGCCGGGCCGTGTATGAGAACATAAGGAAATTTATAAGTTACATATTCTCATCAAACGTTCCGGAAATTGTGCCTTATCTTGCCTATGTGCTTTTCAGAATTCCTCTACCCCTGACTATCATGCAGATACTGGCGGTTGACCTGGGGACGGACATGCTCCCGGCCCTCGCCCTGGGGGCAGAAAAACCCAGCCGGGAGGTCATGAGACAGCCGCCGAGGAGTCCTGATGAGAGGCTCCTGAATTTAAAACTCTTGGGCCGTGCCTATTTATTCCTTGGTCCTATAGAGGCCGCAGCAGGGCTATTTGGATTTTTTTATGTGCTGAATACCGGTGGCTGGAAGTGGGGAGAAATGCTGGCCGCAAACCATCCGCTTTACATGCAGGCCACAACCGCCTGCCTTACAGCGATAATAATCACTCAGGCGGCCAATATCTTCGCATGCCGCTCCTTCAGGGAATCTGTATTCCGCATCGGCTTTTTCTCTAACAAATTGATATTTGTCGGCATAGCATCTGAGCTTGTGTTGCAGCTATTTATCGTCTATCACCCCTGGGGGAATAAGATATTTTCTACCTATCCTATTTCAATAAATATATGGCTTGCCCTGATACCCTTTGCCTTTATCCTTTTTGCGGCAGAGGAGTTGAGGAAAATCATGGCATCAAGAAGAAAGGCAAAAAGTAGTTAACCCCGCAACTTTTATTCCTTTTGATCCGGCCGCTCACCCAGTGCATTTGCAAAATATAGGGACCGTGGTGAGTCTCGACAACGTATGTAGATAAATTGCGATTGACAGCCGATCAAACAAGAGGTTATATAAATGCAGTGGGCGATTAGCTCAGGTGGATAGAGCGTTGGTCTCCGGAACCAAAGGTCGTGGGTTCGAGTCCCGCATCGCCCACCAAATAAATTCAGCAAATCAGGCGCAAGCCTGATCACGGTTTATTACTTCAAAAAATATACCTCCCTCACAGAAAACGCCACACATTTTCTGCATGAACGTACCGTGGATTCGTGGGCATTCCTACCGCGACCCCGTCCCGTATTATTACATCACCAAATTTTGATAAGACAGAGGCTTGTTTACATGTGGGGCTACTACAATGTCTTCAAGCTTCTTGACAAATTGTATATTTCTGAGATATACATAATTTATGGGTATAATAGATCAACTGGTCAAATGCGTTGGATTTGAATGGGACCAGGGGAACCTCCTGAAGAATTGGGAAAAACATGGCGTGTCGGCTGCAGAATGTGAGCAGGTTTTTTTCAATCGGCCTTTGATTACAGCCCAGGATGAAAAACATTCGAAAGGGGAAAAACGATTTTACGCCTTGGGACATACAAATGCCCAAAGGTATTTATTTGTAGTTTTTACGATCAGGGGTAATTGTGTCCGAGTCATCTCGGCCAGGGATATGAACAAGAAAGAGAGAAAGGAGTACGAATTATTATGAAAAAGAAGATCCCAAAATTTACATCGGAAGATGAAGAGCGTAATTTTTGGGCCACTGCTGATTCAACTGAATACGTCGATTGGAAAAAGGCCGGGAGGGTGGTTTTACCCAATCTCAAACCTTCACTTAAAACGATCTCGTTGCGTCTTCCGGAATTCATGATAGAAGAACTTAAACTTTT
>JASEGX010000057.1 GCA_030017815.1 Thermodesulfobacteriota bacterium
GCACGTGAAAAGAGGTGAAGTCTGGTGGGTTAATTTTGATCCTTCTGTTGGCGGAGAGATTAGAAAAAAACGTCCTGCCGTGATCGTTAGTAACGATGCATCAAACAAGTTTCTCAATCGAGTTCAGGTTGTTCCTCTAACCAGCAAGACAGATCGTCTTTATCCAAGTGAGGCACTGGTTTTATTTGACGGCAAAGAAAGTAAGGCCATGGCCGATCAGCTAGCAACTGTAAGCAAGTCGCGACTATTTAAACACGCAGGTTTTATTTCAGAAGAAGATATGCTTCGGATAAGCGAGGCGATCAAAATCCAACTGAATATTTACTGAAGGCGGGCTAAAAAGCAAATCCAGCGGACACGGTAATCTGTGCAGCATTATCATCCTTATGCTTCCTATTGTTTTCCACAATTGACTTGACAGGCAGGGAAGGTACAGCGTAAATTTAGAGCTATTAAAACTATGTTGTGGAGTAAAAAGAGCGCTAATGAAAACAGAAGAGTTGAAGAAGAATATCCGCGCCGCCGCAGTAAACAACCGTATAGCCTGCGCGGTGGCCTGTAAGCTGGCTGAAGAGGCCGGTGTGTCACCCAGAGAAGTCGGCAGGCTCATAGATGAACTCAACATAAAGATTGTACAATGTCAACTGGGGTGTTTTTAGGTCATGGCCTTTCTGTTCGGCCCGGTTTCTTCCCGTCGCCTTGGTCTTTCCCTGGGTATTGATTTACTTCCGCCCAAGATATGCACATTTGATTGCATCTATTGCGAGATTGGCCGGACTACGCTCCGTACCGCCAAGCGGAAGGAGTATGTCCCAACTTCCGAGGTGTTAAAAGAGGCTGAAAACTACTTACAGTCCGAAGCAGCAAAAATAGACTACGTGACGGTTACGGCCTCAGGGGAGCCGACCCTCCATAGTAAGATAGGAGACATAGTCTCCAGGCTGAAAGATATATCACCTAAACCGGTGGCGGTAATAACCAACAGCTCTCTTCTCCATCTCCCGGAGGTAAGACAGGCGCTGCTTAAGGCAGACGTTATCCTGCCTTCGCTTGATGCGGTAAGACCGGATACTTTTCGTCGTATCAACCGGCCTATCCGCTCCATCCGTATAGAACAGATTATCAGCGGGCTTAAAGACCTCCGCCAGGAATATACGGGGCGGATCTGGCTGGAAATACTCTTTGTGCAGGGCATCAATGACCGCCCGGAAGAGGTGGAGGAACTGCGGAAGGCTCTCAAGGCCATTCAGCCGGACCGCATCCAATTGAACACCGTGGATAGACCTCCGGCTGAAGACTATGCCGCACCCTTAAGCAGCGCCCGGCTGGAGACGATCAGGGAAGTCTTAGGAGAAAGAGCGGAGGTCATTGTTGACTTTAAGCGCCGGATTCAACAGGGATTCCGTCCCCTTGTGGAAAGTGAAATCCTGGCCATGCTGGCCAGAAGGCCCTGCACGGTAGAGGATATTTCCGGTTTGCTGAATGTCTCACAGGATGAGATCTCAGCCGTTATGGAGTCTTTAATTAAGAAGCATAGGGCACAATATAAGACATATGACCAGCGCGTCTTTTATATCATCCCTGAGCTTAACCTCGATTTAGGGAGGAAACGCTTATGAGTGATAGGCTACACTTGGGAATAGATGTCGGGTCAGCCAGCGCAAATACGGTTATCATGAATGATGATAAAGAGGTTCTCCTTGAGGAATATACCCGGACCAAGGGACAACCCCTGGAAACGGTGGCCCGTGTATTAACCGGCGTGTTTTCCCGCTTTCCTGTGGAGGGCATAAAGACCGTTTCGTTTACCGGATCAGGCGGCGGCCTCTTGGCCAAACTGTTAGGAGCTAACTTTACCAATGAAATTATTGCCCAGGCCCGGGCCATATCCTTTTACCATCCGGAGGTACGAACGGTAATCGAGATGGGCGGTGAGGATTCCAAGCTGATTCTCCTGAAAAACACGACCGCCGGCATGGAAATAGAAGACTTTGCCATGAACACCCTTTGTGCGGCAGGTACAGGATCGTTCCTGGATCAACAGGCCTCGCGGCTTGGCCTGTCTATTGAGGAGTTCAGCCGCCTCGCCCTGGAATCGAAGGCCCCTCCACGCATTGCCGGCCGCTGCAGCGTCTTTGCCAAATCCGACATGATACATCTGCAGCAGGAAGCCACGCCGGTGTACGACATTGTCGCCGGCCTCTGCTACGCTATGGCCCGTAACCTAAAGGGTAACATCGGCAAGGGCAAGAAATTCCATAAACCTATCTCCTTTCAGGGTGGGGTAGCCGCAAATCTGGGCGTACGCCGGGCCTTTACGGACATCCTGGGACTTGAAGAAGGAGAGCTGATCATACCCCGGTACTTCCTTTCCATGGGCGCTGTGGGCGCTATCCTCCTGACATTAGAAGATCCGGCTTATGCGCACAAATTCCGGGGCCTGGAGCCACTTCTCAAGTTTATAAAGGAGAGAAAAACGGATATCCGGTATCATAATCCGTTACGACTGGTTGACCCGGAACATAAGGTGCCCGCGGGACACATCTATAAGGATCCAGCAGTCCAAAAAATCAAGGCATTCCTGGGAATAGATGTGGGGTCCATAAGCACCAATGTAGTAGTGATCGATGAAGAAAGGAGGGTTCTGGCCAAACGCTACCTTATGACAGCCGGCCGGCCAATCGATGCCGTCAAGCGGGGCCTGAAGGAGATCGGTGAGGAGATCGGTGACCGGGTGGAAATCACAGGGGCCGGGACCACGGGATCCGGGCGTTATCTAACCGGTGATTTTGTCGGAGCAGACATAATCGTCAATGAAATCACCGCGCAAGCCACGGCTGCGGCTGATATTGATCCACAGGTGGATACTATTTTTGAAATAGGCGGGCAGGATTCAAAATATATAAGTCTGCAAAACGGCGCCATAGTTGACTTCCAGATGAACAAGGTCTGTGCGGCGGGAACCGGATCGTTTCTGGAAGAACAGGCCGAGCAATTGGGTATCTCCATCCGGGATGACTTTGGCGGGCTCGCTCTTAAATCCTCAACGCCTGTCCCCTTAGGGGAACGCTGTACGGTCTTTATGAAATCGGATCTGGTACACTATCAACAGGGGGGCGCCTCCAGGGCTGATCTGGTAGCCGGTCTTTCCTACGCCATAGTACAAAACTACCTGAATAAGGTCGTGGAAGACAGGAAAATCGGACAACGCATCTTTTACCAGGGCGGAACCGCGGCCAACCTGGGCATTGTGGCAGCCTTTGAAGGTGTCCTGGGCCGGGAGATTACTGTTCCCGAACACCACGAGGTAACCGGGGCTATAGGCGTAGCCATCTTAGCTCAGAGAGAACGTACCTGGGAAAAAAGCCGTTTCAAGGGCTTTATGCTGAGCGAACGAAACTATACGACAGATTCTTTTGAGTGTAATGGTTGCCCAAACCACTGCGAGATCAAAAAGGTATCCATTGAGGGTGAAAGGCCGCTATTCTACGGCAGCCGGTGCGAAAAATACGATGTGGACCAGCGGTCGGATAAAGGAGCGCACCTCCCGGACCTGTTTAAAGAGCGGGATGAATGGCTCTTTGAATCGGCCGGGGGAGTATCTAAAGCCGGTAACCGGGGCCGGGTGGGTATCCCGCGGACCCTCTATATGTATGAACTTTTTCCGTACTGGCAGGCCTTTTTCTCGGCCCTGGGCTTTACCGTAGTCCTGTCAGAACCTACACACAAACAGATGATACACAAGGGCCTGGAACAGATTGTGTCTGAGACCTGTTATCCCATAAAGGTAGCCCACGGGCATGTCCTCGATCTTATCGAAAAAGGCGTTGATTTCCTTTTCTTGCCCAGCATCATAGAGATGAAACCGAATGAAGACTCCGTTGGCCATGGGTTTGTCTGTCCGTACAACCAGGCCTTGCCCTATATTATGCAGTCGGCTATCGACTTCCCAAGCCGGAACATACGGGTCTTACAGCCGGTATTGCGATTTGGACAGGGAAGTAAAGATGTTCGCCGGGTATTGCGCACGATGGCTGCTGCTCTGGGGATTTCTCCTTTCGCAGTAGCCAGGGCCTGTCGTGTGGCAGAAGAGGCCCAGGCTGAGTTCTACCGCCGCCTCGAGGTCCGCGGGCGGGAAGTCCTTAATTCCCTTGTCCCGGGTGAAAAGGCCGTAGTCATAATCGGGCGACCCTATACGGCATACGATCCGGGGATTAACCTCAATATCGCCCGTAAGCTGAAAAAGTTGGGAGTTTTGGCCATTCCCATGGATTTTCTCCCTACAGACGACATAGATATGGAGTCAGCCCGGTTTATGTACTGGCGGTACGGACAAAGAATCATTGCTGCGGCGGAGTTAATTCGGGAAAACCCCAATCTTTTTGCCGTGTGCCTGACCTATTTTGCCTGTGGCCCGGATTCCTTTATCCTCCCCTTCTTTAAGGAAAGACTGAGCGGCAAGCCGTATCTGGAAATAGAAATAGATGAACATAGCGCCGATGCCGGCGCATTGACCCGCTTAGAGGCTTATCTGGACAGCCTGAAGTGCGTGATACCGGCATCTCCTAAAAAAGCGCCTTCTGTAATTCGAAAGGCCGGGCTGGAACGGCGGAAGGTCTATCTTCCGCCTATGGCCGATCATGCCCGGGCTATAGCGGCTGCTTTTGAGGCCTGCGGAGTAGAATCCGAGGTTTTACCGGAGTCTGACGAGGAGACCCTGCAGTTGGGGCGTAAATTAACCTCCAGCAAGGAATGTTATCCCTTCATCCTCACCACCGGGGACATGGCAAAGATGGTGCATCGCCCGGATTTTGAACCGGACCGTTCGGCCTTCTTCATGCCCTCCGGAAACGGCCCTTGCCGTTTTGGCCAGTATCATCGGTTCCACCGGATGATTTTGGACTCTCTGGGCTTTCCTCAGGTGCCCATTTTTGCACCCAATCAAGACGAGAGCTTCTATGACCGGCTGGGCATAGTCGGCGGTAATTTTACCCGCCTGGGATGGCAAGGCATGGTAGCCGTTGACCTTTTAGAAAAGAAACTGCGGGAAACCCGCCCATACGAAAGGCGAAAGGGCCAGACCGAGGCGGTCTATCAACATGCACTGGGGCAGGTCTGCCAGGCTATAAAGGAAAGAAAAAACCTCACTCCGGTCTTGCGTCAGGCGCGGAAGGATTTTGAGGAGGTGGCCTTAAATGGCTACAGAGAAAAGCCGGTTTTAGGCATTGTCGGTGAGATATACATACGCTCTAATAAATTTTCTAATGAAAATATTGTGCAGCAAATCGAGACCCTGGGCGGTGAGGCCTGGCTGCCGACCATAAGCGAATGGATTCTTTATATCAATTTCACGGCCAAGAGAAAGAGCCGCCGTGAGAAGAGGCTCAAGCAATTTTTACGGTTGGCCATGGAAGAACGCTTCCAGCTCAAGGATGAACACGCCTTTTGCGAGGTGTTTGCCGGGGCCCTGCGGAATTTTCCAGAACCGAGCATACCGGATATCCTGTCTTATGCCCAGCCCTATATTGATTCTTCCTTTGAAGGCGAGGCCGTCCTCAGCGTGGGCAAGGCCTATGACTATTTGAAGAAAAATGTCAGCGGAATCGTAAACGTCATGCCCTTTACCTGCATGCCGGGCACTATAGTCAGTACTATCTTAAAACAGTTCCGGGAGCAGCATAACAACATTCCTTTCTTAGGTATCTCCTATGACGGACAGGAGACGACCAATACCCGCACCCGGTTAGAAGCTTTTATGTACCAGGTCAACCATTACAAAGCCAAGACTAGGGCCTCATAATAAAGGAAAGGCTTAAAAGGCGTACAGATGTCAAGGAAACCAGGAAAAAAACTGATTATAAACGCAGAGGCCAGCGAGGAATGCCGGATAGCCTTAGTAGAAGACGGTAAGCTGGAGGCTTTTCATATCGAGACCATCGGCCATGAGGTTACCAGGGGCAACATATATAAGAGCAAGGTGGTATCCATTGAGCCCAGCCTCCAGGCGGCCTTTATAGATTACGGTGGAGAAAAAAACGGCTTTTTGTCCTTATCCGAGATCCATCCCGAATACTACGGGGTAGAGACGGCGGCAGAAAAGGGTGAAAGGCTGCGTATTCAAGACTTGATCGAAAAAGGGCAGGAGCTGCTGGTGCAGGTAGTCAAGGAGGCGGCCGGGCAAAAAGGGGCGGCATTGACAACTTACCTGTCCCTTCCCGGACGGTATCTGGTGCTCTTACCCGGCAGTAGTAGCGCCGGGGTATCCCGTAAGATAGAAGACGAAGAACAGCGCAAAAAACTTAAGGAAATGATGAAGGATTTTGAGCTGCCGGAAGGTATTGGTTTTATCGTGCGTACGGCGAGCCTGGAAACCACCAAGAGGGAGCTGTCTAAAGATCTGCAATATCTCCTGCGCTTATGGAAAGATATAAAAGACAAAGGACAAACCCTGCCTACCCCTGCCCTTATTTACAAGGAAGAGTACCTTATTATCCGGTCGTTACGCGATTATTTTTCTTCAGATACACGCGAGATACTGGTTGATGATAAGGAATCATTTGACCGGATACGTGATTTCATGCGCATCATCTCGCCGAGGCATTACCCGCTGGTAAAACTCTATAAGGATCCGGGGCCTATCTTTTCTCGTTATAATTTGGAGGCTCAGATTGAGAAGATATATGAATCCAGGGTAAACCTCCCGTCCGGTGGCTCGATAGTCATAAATCCTACCGAGGCCCTGGTCGCTATTGATGTAAATTCGAGTCGCGCCGTGCGGGAAAGGGAGCCGGAAGAAACGGCCTTTAAGACTAATATGGAAGCGGCGGAAGAGATTGCCCGACAACTCAGGCTAAGGGATCTGGCCGGTTTGATAGTTATTGATTTTATTGATATGCGGCAGGCAGCGCATCAACGCGCCGTAGAAAAAAGGCTTCGCGATAGTCTGAAGAAGGATAAGGCTAAGATTGAAATCGGCAAGATATCCAAGTTCGGCCTCCTGGAATTAACGCGCCAGAAGCTTCGCTCACCTATAATCATGGGCAGCTACAAAACATGCAGCCACTGCCAGGGGCGCGGTATAGTGCGTTCTGTTGAGGCCCAGGCCATAGCTGTCCTGCGCCGTATTCAGGCCGGCCTAAGCCGTGGCGATGTGAGTGGAGTTCTGGTCCGCGTCCCTGTAGATGTGGCCACCTACCTGTTAAACAGAAAGCGCGGGGAACTTTTGCATCTGGAAACCCGTCGTGGCCTGGGCATCCACATTGATGGTCAGGCCGATCTCTTGCCCGGGGAAACCCATATAGAATTCAGCAAAACGCCCACTTGATGAACCTGTAAAAAGTAAAAAATTACCGCAGAGGTCGCAGAAAACGCAGAGATAACATATTGAATAGTCTATATTTTTTCTCTGCGGACTCCTCGTACTCAGCGGTGAAAAAGCTTTTTAACAAGCCGTCAGTCACACTTAATCATACAATAATTGTTCTCTTCACAACATCCACAACCTCTTCGGCCGTATCCACGACCTTGAAAACCTTCAGGTCTTCGGGTGTGATCATGCAATCAACGCACATACGCTTATCCAGCCAACTTATGAGGCCTTTCCAATAAGAACTGTCCACCAAAATCACCGGAAACGGCCTGATGCGATTGGTCTGAATCAGGGTCAAGGCCTCAAAGAACTCATCCAGGGTACCAAATCCACCCGGCAAACAGACGAAAGCCACCGCATATTTTACAAACATCACCTTACGAGTGAAGAAATATTTGAAGTTTAATCTTATATTGGCATAGGGATTCGGTTTCTGCTCATAGGGGAGCTGTATATTTAGTCCAACCGATTTGCCTCCAGCCGCTGCGGCCCCCTTGTTAGCCGCTTCCATTACTCCGGGCCCGCCGCCGGTAAGCACGGAAAAACCGTTTTCAACCAGAAGACGGGCTATATTTTCGGCCATATCATAAATCTGACTACCTGGATTTACGCGGGCCGAACCAAAAACAGAAACACCGGGGTAGGTCTCGGCCAGGGTTTCAAACCCATCCACGAACTCGGCCATAATGCGAAACATTCGCCATGAGTCTTTAATCGTGAAGGAATCGATAACATACTGTTTTTCGCTAAGACTTATTTTCATACCTTGCTTCCACCTGAGTATATAGTGCAAAAAGGACAGACCTGATGCCGCTTCTTATTTATGCTTTTTTGTGGCGTATGTCAATTTTTACGCACACCGTCATCCTGTTGTTTTACTCCGTCTTCACAAAATCGGATATTAGGCGATGAATTAATTTGCTATAATACGTTTCGCTAAAATCAAATCTTTTCTTGAATAAATATATTCATCGTAGCAAATACTCCCAAAAGTAAGTATGATATAAGTAGTGTTCATCCGGAATTTTTGGGTTTCCGGAGGGGAATAAATTATTGACCATTACTGCCGGCACATACAATTTGAACTAAATGCCCAAGGACAAATCTTTTGTCATATGTGAAAACCGCCGAAATCACCCAAGGCTGGCGGTAGAAGTCTGCCGGAGATGCCATAAGGCGGGAAAGTGCCATATATATCAAGGGTGGCTCCAGCCGGGTCTTTTTCAGGGCTGGACAGGAAAGAATAAGTAAGGAAAAAACTTGTTTTTATGCAGGGCATAGTTTAGAATAAATAAAATCCTGCAGTATGGAGTATGTCAGCCTATGGCCAAGGTAGTAAGTATCAAGAATAAGAGAGTAGTTAAAAGGGGGCGGGACAGGCGGCTTGCGGCCATTAAAGAAGAACTCCTGCGTTTTCACGGCATTGATCTTGAACATCTCCTGGCCTCCGAGCCGGCAAAGGCCCTTACGGTCGATGAGTATGAGGACTTTGCGGAGCGCATCCTGGAAGTTGTCGACGAATTTTGTGAGGAGCATCCCCATCTGACCATACACGATATTTTTTATACCCTGGAAAATGTCAAGGATATCATTAAAGACAACTGCGAAGAAAATGAAGCACAATAAACACCCTTAACCTCCCCGGATATATTCTTTTATACCCGCCTCAAAAGGAGTGGGCGCAATGCCGAACTCCTCATAGAAAGAGGTCTCGCTTCCAATATTCCCTTCTAATAGCATAACTATCTGATCCCTCGCCAGCGGAAAACCGGGCAGTCCTTCTAAAAAATAGGCCATAATTCTTATCAGCCCGACGGGGATGTGCGCCTTTATAATTTTCTTTTCCAGGGCGCGGGCAATTATGTCCAGGATGTCATTAAATGTGAACCGATCCCGCCCCGATAATTGAAATACCCGTCCGATGGTCTTTTCTTCTTTTAGGGAGAGAGTAAAGGCCCGCGCTACGGTGCGGACATCTACGGGCTGTAGCGCATAAGAACCATCACCCACCACGGGGATAAAGGGTGACTTAAGTATCATCTCCCTGAATAAATTGACAAAATTGTCCCGCGGGCCAAAGATGACGGAAGGTTGAAATATAGTAAAATCAAGGCCGCTCCGGCGGACATATTCTTCGGCCTTATATTTGGTTTGATGGTAGCGTGAGCGGGCATTCGGACGCGTGCCCAGGGAACTCATGTGGATATAACGCTTGATGCCGGCAGCCTGTGCAGCGTTCACAACCTGAACGGCAGCCTGATAATGCAATCTCTCAAAGGTAATGCCCTTACGGGGAAACTCCCGGATGATCCCGATTAGGTGTATTACAGCCTGACAGTCCTCCATGCCATCAGCCAGCCGGTCTTGTCCATCAAATATGTCGCCCGGCCAGATATCAACATCGTGCCTTCTGGCTAATTTTTTCTCCGAACCCGGCCGTACCAGACAGCGCACCTGATATCCATCGTCCAGGAGGGCATTCACCAGATGATTACCAACGAAACCCGTTCCGCCGGTAACAAATACCTTCATTTTTTCCTCCTTACTTCAGAGCCTTTATCGTTTCGGGTCTAATTCCCCGAAGCTGCCTGTGATTATTGCGAAACTTGTCCCCGACAACGATCGGGGAGCGGGAATCCAGAATAGACATCTGCTTTCGGAGGTCCCGGCCATATTCCGCGTAAATACGCCTCAATTTGTGCCTGCAAAGCTATGGGGATTTTGAGCATCCGGAGTTATCCGGAAGCGCGATAACATCGCAGGTAGCACGCTACACAGAAAAGAAGTAAGCGTTTAGAAAAAGCTTGTCAAGGATATTTTAAATGGAATATAAATAAGTTGCGCCAAGTGAAGAGGCGAGAAAGCTGAACAGTAGTTTTGGTGGGCAAAGCCCACCCTACACGGCTTTGCGTAACCTTGCGAACCTTGCGGTGAGGCGAATTTGCTTTACTATCCTTAACGTGACCAGTATAATGGTTAAAATTTGGTTAAATATAACCAACAGGATGGTCACTTATGCTTAATAACGTCAATGTGCTTGAAATACTGAGCAAATGGAACTCCTGGGACAGGACCTCCGTCGAGTCCGGGGTTCCAAGGCAGATAACCGGCGAAATCTCCAACTATCTGGATAGTCCGGAAGTCATTGTTCTTAAGGGGGTAAGGCGGTCGGGAAAATCCACCATAATGTTCCAGGTCATGAATGCCCTGATGTCAAGGGGCATTTCATCCAAAAGCATCCTCTACGTCAATTTCGAGGAGCCGTTTTTTGCGGAGCACAGGCGGCCGGACGTCTTTGAGCGGCTTTTCAATGCCTACAGGGAAGAGATAAACCCCACCGGGCGCGTTTATGTGTTTCTCGATGAAGTCCAGGAAATCCCTATGTGGGAAAAGTGGGTCAGGACTAAGGCAGATCTCAAGGAGGCCAAAATCTTTGTCACAGGCTCATCTTCGAAACTGCTCGGGACTGAATTCTCGACCCTGCTCACAGGAAGAAATATCTCCTTTACCGTATTTCCTCTAGCCTTCAGGGAATTCCTAAGTTTCAAGGGGTTTGATGATTTTTCGGATCCTGTCAGGCTCCTCAAGCACAAGCCTCTCGTCAAAAATCTGCTCAGAGAATACATGCAGTTCGGCGGCTTTCCGGAAGTGGTGTTAAGAGAACGGCCTGAGGCGAAGGATAAGCTGCTCAAGCAGTATTTTGAGGACATACTGTATAAGGATGTGGTCTGGCGCTATCAGATCAGAGATATCGCAACCCTTAAGAATATCGCCCTGCTCTGCATGGCTAACATCTCAAATCTCTTTTCTTATAACAAGATCAAGAACGCTTTGGGTGTGCCTCTTGATGTCGTACGTAGCTATTCCGGCTATATGGGCGAAGCTTACCTGATAAAGGAGGTGCTCAAACACTCTTTCAAGGTCAAAGAACAACTCAGAAACCCCAAGAAAATCTACGCCGTTGATATGGGATTGAGAAATGCAGTTTCCTATAGATTTTCGGAAGACCTGGGCCGAATAGCGGAGAACATAGTGGCCGTCGAACTGATGAGACAGGAAAGAGATATCTATTACTACAAGAACAAGGGCGAAGTCGATTTTCTGGTCAGGAAGGGAATAGGCATCGAAGCGCTCTTACAGGTGTGCATGACCGGTGGAGAAAACGAGAAGACACTTCAGAGGGAACTGGATGCGCTGAAGGAAGGCATGGAAAACCTGGAGGCAGAGACGGGGATTCTTATCACGGAAGACCTGGAGAAGGAGTTCCTTTGGAGAAAGAAGCGAGTCACTGCGATTCCGCTCTGGAAATGGCTTATTCGCTGATCCGATCTCTACAAGGCCAGAAGGCGCCGCTTTTATTCTTGCTTGGGCACTACTCTATTGTGGGTTTCTCTGGTGTTCCTTTCCGTAGGTCGGCCAAGCCAGAGGAACGCACCCACAGTGCACGCTCTTTTTTGTGGCAAATAGGCATCGTCGTGTTTCAGCTTGCTTCCAATAATTTTGACCTGTTTCCTCTTTTCTTGTCGGGGAATTTCTTGACTACTCGTCCTCCTTCAAATACCACCAGTGGAGTATGCGTCTCTTCGGCAATCTTTTTCGCTCGGGCAGCCGCACGACGCAATGCAGTCTCCGCCTTTGCAAGATCGGTATCTCGAATCTGCATTTTGACTTTGCTCATAGTTTTTCTCCTTCATCAAGAAGTTTTGGGGTTACTCCAGAATTGTCGAAAAGAACCCAGGCATCCACCAATTGTTTGTAAAGATGCTGAAAATTGTACCAGCCTTTTTCATACCTGCGCCTGATAGTTTTTTCCGGAACGTTGTGGCCCTCTCCACTATTGACAGTACACCCCAGTTATCCGGAAGCGCGATAACATCACAAGTAGCACGCTACACAGAAAAGAAGTAAGCGTTTAGAAAAAGCTTGTCAAGGATAT
>JASEGX010000058.1 GCA_030017815.1 Thermodesulfobacteriota bacterium
CGGGAGAACCAGGGGCACGAAACCGACCGCTTCGCGGCGGCTCAGCCCCGCGTTATGAGAAGGGAAAAATGATAAACGCCGTCATAATTGTACTAGTCCTTGTCGGATCAGCACTCCACCGTTACCTGAGCGCTTATTGGGAGCAGGGCATACTTCCATATTCATCAGGCTTTCTCTTGTTCGCAAATCTTTTCGCCTTAACCTACCTTATTGGCTTTATCTGGATGTTTGGAGCCGTCCCCGGAATTGCTATCACCCTACTATGCTATTTCCAGGTTGTGCATTCTGCGGGCCTTTGGGTCTTTGGTCTTCCCTGGCTTATTAGGATGAACAAGGGTCTTGCCTTTCCCACCGTGAATAGAACGGCTTACGGGAGTTTTTCTCTCGTTGTGATTGCTGTCGTTATTCTCACGGCTTTGAACTTTTTTATTTCACCGTACAAGTCCATGTGGGAATCCATTGGCGATCATCGCTGGACGGTTGTCCTTGCTTTCCTTGGTATCCTGATCATAGGGAATGCAGGAAGAGTAGTCATAATGTCCAAAGTCTTAAAATCATAGGATTCATAAAGCCAGCGCACATGGTAAAAGTGCCTGGCTTTCCGTACCAAAATCTAAAGGAGCCACATTATGACCGGATTCAATAACGGAAAACCATATCACGGATCTGGAGAAATCAGCGGCGGCAGGTTATGCGGCGCTACGGGAGAAACTGACTATTTCTATTTCTTCTGCCCTAAATGCCCCGATAGAGAAATTGTGAGAGTATTGGAGTATGGGGAGCACGCCAAAGAACCGACAAATGAATACAACGCAGATTGTAAAAGCAAGGCCAAGTATGGGTTTACTTTGGTATTCAAAATCTACGACGGGGAAAAGGGGACGTTGTTGAAAACAGTCACTTATTTTTCAAAATGACCGATGGGGACGTTGATTCTTACGTTGCATAACTCCATTCCCGCCTTCTATTCAATCAGTTGCATTAATAAAAATTCTAATAAGAGGCTCAATCCAGCATAATCATTTGACTTCAGAAGTAATGTGGATTATTATAGCTATAAATATCCACGTTATATGGAGGATACAATGAGAACGGTGCAAATGACTTTAGATGATGAATTGGTGTCAGCAGTAGATAACATTGTTAAAAAACTGAAGACAACACGTTCTGCTTTTGCGCGCAAGGCATTGAAGGATGCTATCAGGCAAGCAAATATCAACATGCTTGAAAAAAAGCATAAAAAAGGATATGAGCGTTATCCTGTCAGCAAAACGGAATTCAGCGGTTGGGAATCAGAACAGGAGTGGGGTGATTAATGAAGCGGGGCGAGGTGAGATGGTATAAATTCAAAAGTCCTGACAAAAAACGCCCTGTGGTTATCTTAACAAGAGATTCTATTTTGGAATATTTAGGTGAAGTTACAATTGCACCGGTAACTTCAACGATAAGAGACATACCGAGTGAGGTTCTTTTGTCCCGGCAGGACGGTATGCATAATAATTGCGCTATTAATTGTGACCACATACAAACAGTGTCAAAATTAAAAATTGGGTCTCTGATTACAACGTTATCTAAAGAAAAGCTGAGTGCAATTCGTAACGCAATATGTTTTGCATTAGATCTTTAAATAGATCATTTTAAAAAGGTGATAAATGCGAATGCATGCCAAGATTAGCCCGACTGGACGCACTTGGTGTTTTACATCACATTATGATCGGGGGGATAGAGCGTCGAAGGATGTCTCTGTTTCCTCGCCATCGGTTCTACTCCTGAAGATGGAACCGGACCGCCTCATGTAGCAAAGGCAGTTTCTTCACCCGATATTCACGAACATAAAGCTCATTAGTCGCAGGCTCCACCGCTGCCAGGCCAAGAAACCGGGCAAAATGCACCAGGGCACGCAGGGTATAGCAGGAGCGTATCTCCTGCTCCGGCGTGAATACCGGGCTTGGTTCAATCTCGTTCAGTACCATGGGAAAGGCCCGCAGAAAACAATCTTCATAAAAAACCTGGGGACGACAGGCATCTCCATACCGGGTCAAAAGATACAGCGTGAAAAGAAATGAATGCTGAATGAAATTAATGTCAGGATAGCGATCCCAATAACCCCAGTTGAATTTTTCCACATACGCCCTGAGAAGCCGGGGATAGGTGCCAGCCAGTCCAGAATCGGCCAGCAGGCTACGGCAGTCGCGGCTGAGGATGAACCTGCCCTTGTAATTGCGGATCAGACCGGCCAGTTCGGCCACCAGTCGGGTGACATGCAGATCGAAAAAATCCTCTTCCTTGTTGATGCCGCCAAACCGTGTGTTATGTCGATACGTCTCTTCACCCCAGTAGCTCAACGCCGCCTCCCGGCAGAGTTTCTGCGGCAGATTCCCCTTGGCGGTCGGTTTCAATCCCTGCTCACCGATGGCCTCCGCCAGCAGGCCGAACAGGCTCAGAATCGGTGCTGCCGGAGTTATGCCGAGGGTCTCCGGGAAGGTGACAAGTTGCGGCGAAGCAAGCGGAAAGTTCAGAAACCGGTGCATCTGCGCGGGCGATATGCCGTGAAAGTCGGTGTTCGGCGACTGATTGCTCTGATAGATGAAGCACTCGGCGAAGGCCTGAGCCTCTTCCAGTGAGGCGAACTCCTGCTCCTCCAACGCCTTTCGCATCTCCGCAAACACATCCGCTGTCGTAGTTGTCAACGGGCCGACATCTTCCCGTCCCAGGCAGCACTCTTTGTATTTCTTCCCGCTGCCGCATGGGCAAGGATCATTGCGGCCAATGTTCATGTTCTTCATGATTGCTTTCCTTCTCCTTCTCCGGTGATCAGCAGGGTCTTGAGACGGGCGTTTTCTTCCCGCAACTGCTGCAACTCTGTGACCTCGGCTGATACTGGTACCGCTGGCTTTGTCGTTGTGTTGTCACAGCTCATGTCATAGCCATGTCACAGCTTACTGTCGCAAGTTTTGTCGTGAACTTGTCGCAACTCTATCCGTTATCACGTCTTTTCAGCCAGCGCCACCCCTTGTCGGTCAGGCGATATTTCTGCAGGCGGCTGTTTGGCTTGCCGGGGATAGTCATTTCAATCAACCCTTCCGCCAAGGCGGGTTTGAGATAACGCTCGCGAAACGATTTGCGGTCCTGCAGGCCGAGGGCGCTTTGGAGTTCCTCGCGGGTCATCTCGCCATCCAACATCTCCAGCAATCGTTCGACTTGGGGGGTGACTTGTGGTGCGACTTGGGGGGCGGCGGACGATACGGCGTCGAGGATCATCCTAAGCATGAACTCGATAAAAGACGCGGAGTCGGTCTGGCCTGTGCTGTTTTGTAGTGCCTGATAATACTCCAACTGGTGTTCATGAACCAAGCTTTCGACCGGGATATCAGCAAACAACGGATTCCAGCGGGTCAGAATCAAGGTCTGCCACAGCCGTCCCATGCGACCATTGCCGTCGGCGAAGGGGTGAATGAATTCAAACTCGTAATGAAACACCGAGCTGGCGATAAGCGGATGCTGGTCGGAAGCGCCCAGCCATTGGAGCAGGTCGTGCATCAAAGCAGGAACGCGATCCGCCGGGGGCGCCATGTGGATCACTTGCCCGTCCGCCATCACCCCTACCCCACCGCGCCGGTAGGCCCCTGCCTCATCGATCAACCCGGCCATCAAGATGCGATGCGCCTCCAGCAATTCCGCCTCTACCTCCGGCCGCCACTGCTCGAATCGTTCATAGGCGGCAATGGCGTTGCGCACCTCCTGAATCTCCCGGGGTGGGGCGATCACCCGCTTGCCATCCAGAATCGCGGTGATTTGCTCCTCACTCAGGGTGTTGCCCTCGATGGCCAGCGAGCCCCGGATGGTTCGGATACGGTTGCTGCGCCGCAGCCGCAGCGCTTTGGCGGCGTCCGTCAGTGCAGATAGTCGCCCGACGGTTTCACTGATCTTCGCCACCAGATTCAGAATGGCCGGGGTGATGGTGTACGGTGGTCGGTATGTGTTCTCTTTATTCACGTACCCCTCCCCGCCCCCTCTCGATACGGATGATGACGGCGGTCATGCGGTTAGTGATGGTGAATTTGGGCTGGAAGGCATCATTCATCGCGAGTTGCTTCTCCTGTCATCGCGTTACCAACCGTCCTTGCGTTCTGACCGCTTGGATGACGTTGTGGTTAGCGGTGAAGACCCGGATGCCGGGGACGGCGGCAAAGTCACCGCCGTCGGTGATGACCTGCACCACACCGTGGTTTTTCATAGAAAACCCGTCCACCCGGAGCACCACTCCGGAAAAACGGGTTGTCTAAATCAAAATGGTGGAGGCGGCGGGAGTCGAACCCGCGTCCGAAGATACTCCATTTAAGCATCTACATACATAGCCTGGGGTTCAATTTCACCCCCTGGTTCCACCCCGGGCAAGGCAACCAGGAGATTAGCCCGCATAAAGTTTCGCTTCCCCTCTCAGCAGGCGCTTGAGGGGACGCTATCCCGCTATCCGTCGTCCTTTCTAGTTCCGCAGGATCGAATCAGAAGGACGCTGGCCTATTAAGCGGCCAGTGCGTATTCGCAGTTGTCTGCTTTTGTTTTTTCCTGTTTGTTTAACGAGCCAACAGGACCTCGGTATGCAGCTTAAACTTCTATATCCCCGTCGAAGCCGTTTCGCCCCCATGGATATGTCAGTTTCGACCTCGATAGCGCTTGGCTATCTCCCTTTCTTCTTCCCTCCTCTTTATACTCTCTCTTTTATCGTATAACTTTTTACCCTTGGCCAGGGCCAGCTCTACCTTCACCCAGCCATTTTTAAAATATATCTTGGTCGGTATGAGCGTTAATCCCTTCTCCTGTATCTTGCCGATCAGCCTTCTTATCTCCTGCCGGTGGAACAAAACCTTGCGGGTGCGGGTTGGAGCCTGCTCCTTATGGTGCGTATGGGAATACGGACTTATGTGCACATTATACAGCAAGACCTCGTTACCTACTACCTGCGCATAACCATCGGCCAGGGTTGCCTTTCCCTGCCGCAGGGACTTGACCTCACTTCCCGTAAGTACCAAACCTGCTTCATATCTTTCAGTGATAAAATACTCATGCGCTGCCTTCTTATTCTGGCAGACTACCTTTACACTCAAGAATACACTTCCTTTTGATTAAATAATAATACATTTCATGTAAAAAGCAATCGGCTTGAACTACTCCCGGGAAATATACATCAGGAAGCCGCATCAAGACGGGCCTTAGCCGCTTTGAGGGCGGCAAGAAGGGACATCTTGTTTCCCTGCAATCTCCCCATTTCGATATCCGGCTTCATCTTTTGGCCGTGGAAATCAGAGCCGCTGGTCATAAGGAGGTTGTGTTTCCCGGCTACGACCTCGAGATGTTTAACCCGTTCCGCGCTGTGGTAGCTGTTATAGACCTCCAGACCCATCAAACCGGCCTCTATAAGGCCTATAATGATGGCATCCGGCGTGTCCATGGGATGAGCCAAAACGGGAACAGCCTTCCACTTCAGTACATGCCTTATGACGCCGGGTGTGGCCAGGGCTTCAATGGGCACGTAGGCCGGTCTCCCGCCCTTTAGCCAATCATGATAGAAGCGATAGTAAGGCGACCTGGCGCCATTTCCTTCGGTATATGTCTTGAGCCTGGGGTCTTCCTTATTTTCTTTTCGGTCCAAGATGGCCTTGAGATAAGAATATCCGGTTGGAATCTTACCGCCCGAATGCCGGCGTACGTCTTCTTCCGTGAGGACAAAACCCAATTCCTGCAGCCTGGCGATCCTCCCCAGCGCCTGCTTTTCCTTTTCTACCCGTATGGCAGCCAGCCAGTCCTGAACAGATGTGCCTTCATAATCGATAAAATAGGCCAGGAGGTGCAGGTCAAGGTCTGAATAGAAGGTGTTGATCTCTATGGCCGGCACGAACTCTATGCCGGTCTCTTTGCCCAGGCGAACCCCATCCGGCACACTGCTCACAGTGTTATGGTCGGCAAAGGCAATGGCCTTAAGGCCATGCTTCCCGGCCAGGGCAAATATCTCCTCCGGGGCGTGCTGTCCGTCGGAACTGGCTATGGTATGTATATGTAAGTCAATCATCCGGCAATTATTATTGACATGCCCCTGAAAGTCAATTAGATTTCAAAAAAGGCGTAATTACAGATCGCACCTGGAAGGTGCTCCTACGTAAGTATCCTATTCCCGTAGGAGCAGCATCTTGCTGCGACCTGAGCCGCTCGTACAAAGATTCCACTATGCTCCTCGAAGAAATTACCATGCCTGAATTTGTCGAAGGGCTGAAAAAGACCCGCACGGTCGTCATCCCTTATGGCTCGGTAGAAGAGCATGGTTCCCACCTGCCCCTCTCTACAGACACCGTACATATCTACGAAACAGCCAGGGCCGCATCTTCGAAAAGGCCCCTCTTTGTGGCTCCGCCCATCCATTATGGCCTGTGCCGCAGTACAAGCGGGCATCCCGGCACAATCACCATAAAGGCAGGAACCCTGCGCAGACTGACTATAGACATCGTTACGTCCCTCTATTCCCAGGGGTTGAGGAATTTTATCCTCATCTCCGGACACGCAGGCGGGACACACCTGGCCGCCATTACCGATGCCGGAGAGGAATTGCTCTCCGCCCTGCCTGAGGCCAAAATAGCGGTTTTAAGCATACTCGACCTGGTTGGAAAGGCCGCCCGGGGGCTTGTAGAAACACCGGGTGATTCGCACGCCGGAGAGGTAGAAACGTCAGTTATGCTCTACCTGCGCCCGGAATGGGTCAAGGGCACAAGTCCGGAAGAATATCCGGCATTCCCCAATCCCATCCTGGTAAGAAACAAGAGGAAATTCTGGCCGAATGGCGTCTGGGGCAACCCGTCCAGGGCCAATACGGAAAAAGGCAAAAAATTGTTCTATGCGGTAGCGGACGAACTCGTCAACCTGGCAGAAAAAATCGAAGAATTCAGGGAGTAAGGGATGGCAAACAACTTAAGTCGTTACTTTGGACATTCAGTAAGGTGTTTTGTTGCTTTAGTATTCATCTTGTTAGTTTCCGGCCAGCTTTATGCGTCTCCTGATTCAGCGGCAAAACCCATCAAGGCCGCTGATTTTTCCCTGAAAGACCTGGATGGCCGCATGGTAAGGCTCAGCCATTTTAAAGGCAAGGTTGTCCTGGTTAACTTCTGGGCCACGGGGTGTCCTGCCTGTCGGGCCGAGATACCCGATTTCATTGCTATGCACAAAAAATATAAAAGTAAGGGATTTGAAATTATCAGTATCTCGCTTGACGATGCCACCACATCTGCCGGCAAGAAAATCCTGGCCGATTTTGTCAAAAGAGCCGGCATTACCTACCCTGTTCTGATAAGTAATAATGCGGTATGTAAGGACTATGGGGGTATCTACTACATCCCCGCGAGTTTTCTTGTTGATTCAAAAGGGAATATAATAAAAAGATATATAGGCGAGCTCAAAATGGATGTCCTCGAAAAGGATACGTTGCCGCTCTTAAAGAGATAAGGAGCGAGTCATTATGCCGGATTTTCCTTCTCGGTAAAGCTATTTGCACGCAAAAACAAAAAATCAAGAAAAGAACCGGCAATCGGAGAAAGCGTACGCCCGTTAAGAACTACGACATAAAACTCACGCCATAAGTCTAACCCCCTTACCCTCAGTCCGTGCAAGGAACCCGCGGCAATATCGTCCTTAACCGCCCGTCGGGATAAGATGCCAATGCCTATTCCCGCCTTCACGGCCTGACGCACGGCCTCGGTGCTGCCCATTTCGGCAATGATGTTAAGTTCTTTTGCATCCACGCCCAGTTTCTCAAGGGCCTTGAGGCTGGTCATACGCGTGCCGGAACCCGGTTCGCGCAGCACGAAAGCCTCCTGCTTCAGCTCACCTGCCTCCACAGAGCGCCGCCCTGCCCAGGCATGGCTGGACGGGACTATAATCACCATCTCGTCCCTTACCCACTCCCGGTACTGGAGCCTCTTTTCCTCTATCTTGGCCCCTACCACCCCCATCTCGATCTTTCCCGCCAGCAGGCTATCTATAACACCCGTGGTATCAGCTATCATCAGGGTAATATAAATGTCGCTATGGTCTTTTTTAAAAGAACCTATCAGCTCAGGAAGGATATACGCCCCCGGAATAGTACTGGCGCCGATGGTCATCTCTCCTTTGACCCTGCCCAGGAAAAGCTCTAACTCTCGCCGGGCCTCGGACCGCAGGCTCAACATCTGTCTGGCATATTTATAAAGCAATTCTCCGGCCCTGGTAGGCACAACCTTCTTGCCCATACGATCAAAGAGACGCGTATCCAAAAACTGCTCCAGGGCCTGAATATGTCCGCTCACCGTCGGCTGGGTAAGATATACTGATTCCGCAGCCTTTGAAAAGCTCTTTAATTCCAGAACGCGGCAGAAAACTTCTAATTGGTGAAGATCAAACATGGCTTTTTCACCCTGGCGTAGATATGAGGCGTGATCGTAACCATAGCGGTAAAGTGAACACCTTGCAATAACTTTTTAATATGCGACCGGAGCAGACGCCGGCGCTGAATTTTGTCTTTACAAGGCGCCAAAATCTTGTTAAAGATGGCTGCTGTAATAGCCTGCGCCTGTAGCTCAGTTGGATAGAGCAACGGACTTCTAATCCGTAGGTCGGGGGTTCGAATCCCTTCAGGCGCGCCAGATATTCAATGGTGGGCGTGGCTCAGGTGGTTAGAGCACTGGGTTGTGGCCCCAGAGGTCGAGGGTTCGAGTCCCTCCGCTCACCCCAGTAAAATCAAAGGGTTACAGGAAAACAACCTGTAGCCCTTTTTGGTTTTAGTTACCTATTAGTTACCTGGAAAGTATGAAAGGAAGGATAAGTGGCTAACCTTTTAGGTTTATGCTAGCCCATCATTATGAGAATATTAGGTATGCTTTTTTTGAACCGGGTATACCGTATGCTTTGGATCCCACCATATAACGTAGAATATTTCATTCTCCCGTTTACCCCACAATCTTTTCATACCCGATAGACGAAAAGAGTAAAGTTCATCAAGATCATCTAACTTTATCTTCTTCAACCTGTCTCTAGCTTCTTTACAGATCTTGTCTACCGGCATTAAATGGTTCTGTTTTCCCTTTAGTCCTGTCTTCGCCTCTAGTCCTGCCCAAGTCATAGTTTCAAAATCCTGTAATTTACTAAGTATATCTCTCACAATCCCATTTTGCGCGCATATATTGCCACACCCCCAAGGGCCGGCCATATCCATCATGCCGAATCTCCATGCGGGCTTTTTGGAATAGACGGATTCTGGGGGATTCTGTAGATCGACACGCGGAGTCTTATAACTCGTTGGATACTTCTCTGGAGCAGTACGTGGAGCTTTAGAAGTCTGAGGATTAATATTTACTTTTGGGGTCTTATTTTTTTTCAAAGGCTAATATAATATTCCATCATGCTTGCATGTGATATAGTTCTATAGCCTCTCTCACCGGGCCCTAACCCGTTACGCGCAAGCTTCCAAGGGTCTTCACTGTGGGTAAGATCAGACAGCCATTGCGATGTCTTGTTTGCATAATATTTTAGGACAGCGTCGACAGTTTCTCTCTGTGAATTATTAAGCTTTGCTGGGTCACCATGGCATTTCCTAATTTTGAATTTGCCTTTATGGTTATCGTATAAATCTCTTACAACCGGGCCATTAGCCCAAGCTTCGATGGGTTCTTTAAAAATTGGCTTCTCATCCCAAACAAGAGACCATGCTTGGCAATAATATACAAGCTTTTGCAGCTTCATGGTGGTCATTTGGCCACACTTTTTTAAAATATATGCAGCTACATCAAACACTGATACTTGCATAGTACACCTCCTTTTGGAGATTGACAGAATGTTACCATATAATTCTTTTGTACCTCATTTCGGTGGATATTTTCAAGAGAAAAGAATTCCTTTATTCAATTTATCGGCACGCGCGGATGCCACCTTAATTCGGGCTCGGGGACAGGAAGAGCCTTAACCCACCCCCCTCCGCCCTGGTGGAGCCAGTCTTAACCTCATCGAATGTCTCGCGTGGGAACCGGCAAGCATTTGGGCTTCTGCTCTCTCACGCTTACTCAGGCCAAGCTCGGCAAGTGTAGGCGGTTTATCTACCGGCGCTACCACAAGGGCAGCGCTGGTTACACCTTTTATACCATACCAGCTTGTAACTGTCTAAGACCCTAAGTTTTTGGCGTCGTTTTGTGTCACGTTTATTCTGTGTCCTGGCACAATAACATCCACAGACCGACCCGGAAAAGCGCTTGGATGGCAGTCGTAATGGCGCGGTGAGCAATGTTAATGGAAAGCTCATCATGGAGTTAAAAATTTCACTGGACGGGAATCCCGGCAGAGAGATCGTTATCGATGCCAAAGCTGGAAACGGACAGGATGTCACGGTGATAGCGTGCGCATATTTGGTTGGCAATCGTATGTACCAAGTGCTGATCGGTGCCCCAAAGGCGGAGTGAGCAGAGAAGAAATGGAAGCGTTTTGGGAGTCTTTCAAGCTCCTAACCCAATAGCGATTATGGCGAGAAGGAGAATTGCCGCCCGACTCACGCTGCACCCGACACCCCAAGGCGGGCACCTGTAGGCGCTTCGGGTCTTCCATGGTCGTGGGCGTGTCCCCGCATTCCAGCGGGCAATCCCCTGATACATCCGAAGCGAAGAGCCCCGTCCCTGGCCGGATGTCACCTACCTACCATATAGGCGGGTGTTCCTCGCTCAGTGACCTGAACCCTCCCGAATGTTATATTTCTCTTATTTTCTGGCGTAAATCACTTCAAGTCACTTCTCTCTTGACTTCTCGCCCTATATACGCTTAATTTTTCCCATGGACGAACACCAACTCAATTCCAAAGGCAAACCCCGCAAGCGTGCTCTACGGCCAGGCCAAACCCTCTCCCCCAATGATACATACGATGCCTCGCCAAAATATCCACTGCTCGCCAGCGAAGCGCTGAAAAGAGACTGCGGTCGCCCCAGGAAATGGAAGGACCCACAAGAGATTATTGACCTTGGTATTGAATATTTTGAGCGGGCCGTAGCCACGCAAGAGCCGATCACCATCACGGGATTGGCCTGTTATCTCGGCACTACACGCGAAACACTAAATGAGTATGAGAAAGGGAGTTTCAGCGGGCCAAATGGAGATCATCCGGGGTTTACTTCCGCCATAAAACATGTCAAGCACGTGGCACAGGCGTATGCTGAGACCCATGGCTTCCATGCCCGTAACCCAGCCTTCGCCATTTTCGCCCTAAAAAACTACGGCTGGAGCGATACTATCCGCCTGGAGCAACATGTATCAGTCGAGCATTCTATCGACCCTGAGACCATGTCTATCGTCCAGGGCTATCTAACTCAACTATCTCAGGCGCAGATCAGCAATGACCCGGTGGTTGATGTGGTGCCCATGTTGCCTGAGCCAGAGGAGGTCAAGGTTAAGGATAGAGCTACCAAAGTTAAATCTTCTGCATCAAGTAAGCCCTCCCGTAAGGTTATCAATCCAGCCAAGGGCAAATAGGTCTTATCTATAGTTACCAGGCTATGCCGCCCGACTTGCCTATCTCTACCCAGCTCCGCCTGAGAGTAGAGCAGGGCCATTCACTCGATACTCCCTTTCTGCCTGGCGGGATAGCACCCCCTTTCACTGTCACGCTGAGGATGTAAGGCCCTGCTGTGTCTGGGGTATAGTCACAGCATGGGAGTGCCGGTCGACAGACAAGGCCAGAGAATCAGACCCAGGGGGGAGTGCCTCCTTCGGCCACCGGCCTTCCAAATCTCTATCCCCCTCCCTCTACTCTATCAACAAAACGCGGGGATGATAGACAATCCTTTTCATCGGAGTTATGGCAGAACTGACCAAGTAATGGAAGAAGAAGGCGGAGACTAAAAAGGTTGAATTTTGTTGCTTCGATCCTTGTGAAACTTTTATTTTTGACAAATATTCGTCACTAATGCAGGGTAGGGAGACCACGAAGAAAGTTTTCTTTATCTATGTCTCATAGGGGGCGGCAGTTTTGGCGCAATTAGCAAAATTAAAAACCATCATACTCTGGGCAATTACTATATTAGTCACACCTCTAATAGGTAGTCTAATGCTTTTTTTGCATATAAGTAAAAAGTAAAGTAAGTAAGGTGGACCCAATTGTCAAGACAGTTTTTTTGAAATATTAAGTTACACTTTGG
>JASEGX010000256.1 GCA_030017815.1 Thermodesulfobacteriota bacterium
TGCCTGTTTGCTTTGCCGGAAAGATAAACACATTTTGGCAAGAGGGGATAAGTGCGCCTATAGCGAGTGATGAGATGATGATGCCAGGAAGAAATAGTAAAGCAGGAGAATATCTGCACACAGCGCAAGACTCATGTCAAATTGATTCATCGCCTATTCGCGGTGCAGTGCATACGCTGCCTGCGGTTACCTTACAGGTGGTGAGTCAAACGAATTTAGAGATTGTGTGGGATGAACTGGTACGTCAATATCATTATCTTGGATATCAAAGGCTTTTAGGACATCGGCTCAAATATCTTGCGTTCATGCTGGATAGACCTGTAGCAGCATTATCCTGGAGTGCTCCAGCATTGAAGCTGCGCGTGCGTGACGACTATATCGGCTGGTCAGTTGAGCAGCGGAAAACGTATCTTGGGAGGCTCGCTAATAACAGCCGGTTTCTCATCTTTCCCTGGGTGGAAGTAAAGAATCTCGCCTCCCATGTGCTTGCCCTGGCGCTTGCCCGACTCACTCGTGATTGGGAAGAGAGGTTTGGTCGGAACTTGTGGCTGGTTGAGACCTTTGTTGATCCTGCGCGGTTCAAAGGGACGAGCTATCGTGCGGCGAATTGGCAATTTGTCGGCCAGACTTCCGGCAACGGCAAGCTTGGGAAAGGTTATGTGTATCACGGTTCCATAAAGGAGGTATATGTCTATGAGTTAGAGCCTCGCTTCCGGGAAGAGATCGGATGCGAAAGAAAATCTTACAGCCTCTTTCACCGTCCTTCACCCTCAATTCAGAAAGTGGAGGCACTGCAAATGATATTACGACATGCCGGATGGAATCCCGATATTGTTCCCTGGATGAAGCTTACGGAAAGAGATATTGAGTTGATCGCCGAAGAACTCGTGCAGTTTCACGGGCAGTTCTATGATTGTTTTGGCCGGAAGGAGCATCGGCGTTTGGGTCTGGCATACATTTCCGGTCTTCTGAGCAACAAAGAGGCCAAATCCGTCGAGCCCATCGCCCTTGAGTTTCTGGATGAAAACGCCGTTAGGCCCCTGCAGCGGTTTATGAAGTCCTACCGCTGGGATCACGAGGCGATGGAGACGAACCATCAATCCTCGCTTTCCCGGACAATCGCTTCAGATGACGGCATGATTACAGTTGACAGCAGCGAGTTTGCCAAAAAGGGGAAAGAATCCGTGGGTGTTGCCCGCCAGTATTGTGGTGCTCTCGGCAAAGTGGATAACTGTCAGTCCGGCATCTTCGTCGGCTACTCCAGCGGAAAAGGATATGGCCTTTTGACCAGCAGGCTGTATATGCCGGAGAGTTGGTTTAGCAAGGAGCAGGAGGAGCGTCGCAAGGACAACCTGGTTCCTGAAGATATTGTCTTTCGGACAAAACCGCAAATCGCCGGTGACCTCATTAATAAAATCGAGAAGACAAATTTATTCCCGGCCAAATGGGTCGGTTGTGACGCAACCTTCGGGTCCGACTGGGAATTCCTTGACGCATTGCCGAAGGGGAAATACTATTTTGCCGGCATTAGATCTAACGCCCAGGTCTTTCTTCAAAAACCCATCGTAGGTCTGCCGCCCTATCAGGGTCAAGGTCGCCGGCCTTGCAAACAGCGCATTATGAAGGGAAAGGCGTTTACGGTTGGCAACATTGCCAAATCCAAAAGGTGTGTCTGGTCCAGGGTGGAACTTGCAGAAGGGGCCAAAGGCCCCATCATGGCAGACGTTGCCTGCCTCAGGGTCTATCCGTCCCGCAATGGCTTGCCCCAGGGATCCTCTGTCTGGCTTTTTCTAAGACGCACCACAGACGGGCAGATAAAATATGCCTTCTCAAATGCGCCGCAAGATACCCCTCTTTCCGAGTTGTGCAAGGCAGCCATAATGCGGTGGCCGATAGAGCAATGCTTTCAGGATGGAAAGAGTCAGGTCGGCATGGATCATTATGAGCACCGTTCCTGGCCTGCATGGCATCGGCATATGATATATGTCTCCCTCGCCCTGCATTTCCTGCTACGACTGAGGATTCGGTTTAAAAAAAACTCCGGCTCTGACGCTGCAGCAGGCGAGGATACTGGTTACGGCAGTTTTGCCATACAAAACTATGACGATTGCACATGCACTGAAAGTTATAAGATACCACACAAGGAGAAACTATGTCGCCTATCGCTCACATAGGAAAAGGCTATTGGCCTCGAGTGCGGGTGGGTAAAAAATACGCTGTAGTACTAAGAACGAAATGTTTTTCAAGGATTATGGTGAAACGTATTGG
>JASEGX010000059.1:0-1279 GCA_030017815.1 Thermodesulfobacteriota bacterium
GAAACAAATATATTCAATTATATAAGTATGTTATATTTATTTAATAAAAAGAGCCGACAAGGAAGGGTAGGAAAATGGAAAATATTTCTACTTTTTTGTGAGTAATTTTTTATCCATAATATGTGGAAATATTATTCCTATTCTGGTGTTCATTCGGAAACTACCGTTTCCGAATGAAAGCTCTCAGCGATCAGCTTTCAGCCGTCAGCTCGTGCCACAGGCACAGATTCGCCGAGGCGAAAGAAATCCAAGATAAACAACGTATTAAGCTGAATGCTGATAGCTGACTGCTGACTGCTCCATCCGGAAAACCTGGGTTTCCGGATGAGCACTAATTGGGTCTAAAAGGTGGGAAGGGCCGTGGGTAAACTTTCAGGGTGCCCAGACGGAAGACACAGGCCTTTGAAAACCTTGCTGTGAGGCCAAAATATCCAGATGGAGGGTCACTAGGTCTTCCAGCGCCAACACCGGTTCATAGTCAAGATTCCTTGAATCTACGGTCTTAATGTATTGATGACACTGGTCACATAGATCCACCCGGTAGCCTTCATTGCCTTCCGCAAAGAAATAACGCAAGGTTTTGTGGTCTTTATTCCCGCAGAAGGGACAGATCAAACGTTGTATCTGCCATTCGTAGCCGCAGAAGGAGCATAGAACGTATCTCTTGCCGCCATCTTTTCCAAACAAGGCCATACATGGCGCAGAACCACAGATCGGGCAATAGCCCTTCGACCAGATATCCAGGGGTATAGGGTCTTTAAACTGCCTGACATTGGCCTTGATAGATGATTCAACGCTGGTTCGAACTAGAAAAGAAAGCGCAGGGTAGTCTATTTTTAGTTGATAAGCGGTGTCCTGAAGGAATTTTTCATCAAGATAATTTGACAATACGGCCTCAATATCCAGGGCCTTGTGCAAAATGGCCTGTTTAATCTTCTCCATCTCTTCTCTCAGCCTGGGCGGAGCCTTTTCTCCAAGCTGTAAGATCGATTCAAAGATTTTTTGAGCGGTTAAGACGTCCACATGAAAATCTTCTTTATTTAATAAGGGAAATCCCTCCCGAAGCCTGATCTTCTTCAGATTTTCTTCTATTTCTACCGGCGGGATATCAAAAGTTGTCTTTATTTCATTCTGTGCTTCCCGGATGCCTTCATAGAAATCCAGAATTTGCCTGTAAGCAGGTCTTTTCTCTCTAAACCACGCAATCCTTTCTTTAAATTGGCCCGGATCATTATCCATATATATACTCAGCTAAGTAACTTTCGCCAAAATAATAATG
>JASEGX010000059.1:1289-4496 GCA_030017815.1 Thermodesulfobacteriota bacterium
TAAGTGTCCCCCATGTGCTTTATTCCTAACCCAACCAATTCGCCAGATTGCTCAAAGGCCGGATCATTTTTTTGATGGCTGCCAGTCTGGTAATATCAAAGGTGCCATTAGCCGCGGCAAGCTTGTGATACTTTTGAGGATCATCGACTACCAGGAAGATAGTCCGGACTGTATCGGCGTTAAGAAGCTGGGCCTTGGGATACTTGGTCTTAAGTTCTTCCAGTCTCTTATTGGCTAAAGCCAGCATTTTGTCCCGATCCCCGAAATTCATGGCGCCGGAAGGACAGGTCTTGACGCAGGCCGGTTGTAGACCGTTAGTGATCCGGTCGAAACACATGGTACATTTGGCCATAGTCCCGGTCTTTTCATTCCGGCGCGGGACGTCATAGGGACAGGCCGAGCGGATCTCTTCGAAATCAGCCTTACTGACTTTTATTTTAGAGTTGAACAAGACAGCGCCGGTAGCCGCATCCTGGCTAATAGACTTGGAACCAAGCCCGCGGGCCATTTCTATACAGGGCGCATCAATACAATGCCGGCACTGGTCAGGGAAGAAATACCATTTTACCGTGTTGCCCTCTTCCAACTCATTGAACCGTACCAGTTTGAAGGTATTAGGGGTGAAATCTGGCGGGTTCTGGTAATTACCCCAGTTTCGCTGGGTGGTTACCTCTGCCTTGTTCTTGTTCCACTGTTTACAGGCTACCTGGCATCCCCGGCAGGCCGAACAGATGCTTGTATCCACAAAAAACGATTTATCAGCCATTCTAGGTCACCCCCTAACTCTTACTTTTTATTTTTCTTACGTTGGCCATGAAGGCCTTGGATTCCGGAATCATGGTATTGGCATCGCCGATATTGGGCGTCAGCAGATTAGCGCTGTCTCCACCCCGACTGAACTTCTTATCCTCCGGCCAGCGCCAGCCGAAGTGCCAGGGGATACCAATCTGATGCACTGTCTGTCCGGCAATATTAAACGGCTTCCAGCGTGCAGTCACAATGGCCACGGCCTTTACCTTGCCACGCGCCGTTTCCACCTCGACCAGGTCTCCGTTTTTGATACCCCGCAGCTCGCCCAATTCCTTGCTGATCTCCACAAACATCTGGGGCTGAGTCTCCAGCAACCAGGGGAGCCAGCGGGTTAGAACGCCGGTCTGCCAGTGCTCGGTAACCCGGTAGGTAGTACAGACAAAGGGATACCTCGGGTCACAGGTAAGGTACTGATCCATTGTACCCGCAAAGACCTTAGCCGCCGGATTTATACGCTGCGAAGATAAGAGATTCCTGTCGACCGGACATTCCAGCGGTTCGTAATGTTCAGGGAAAGGTCCTTCGTTCAGGCCAGGTCCGAAGATAGAAGCCACGCCGTGAGGCTTCATGATAAATGGCAGTTTTGTCTTTTCCTTATCAACCATGGGAGGCCAGCCGCCATCCGGTACATCTCCTACCCAAGCCCCTTTTCCTTCTGCAGCCGCCGGATCCCACCGGATAACCGCTCTCTTGGGATCCCAGGGATTCCCATTTAAATCCACTGAGGCCCGGTTATAAATGATCCGCCTGTTGACCGGCCAGCACCATGCCCATTTGGAATAAAGACCTATACCGGTAGGATCCGATCGGTCGCGGCGGGCCATCATGTTGCCATCTTCATTATAACTGCCGCTATAAAGCCAGTTGACGGAGGAAGTAGTGCCGTCATCCTTAAGCTTGGTGAAATTCGCAACCAGCTTGCCCGTGCTCAGGTCATATCCGTTGACCTCTTTGGCCACCTTGTGGGCATCGAATTTTCCATTGGTGGCGTAGTCCATCTTCAAGTTCAGAACAGGTTCCAGGCACTTACCGCCTTCTTTGGCATAAAGCTCCCGTACCCGCTCGTAAATCTCCAATATGATATCTCCGTCGGGCTTAGCCTCGCCGGGCGGGTCGACCGCCTTGTACCGCCACTGAAGCCAGCGCCCGCTATTGGATAAACTACCCTCTTTTTCCATAAAGGATGCGCAGGGGAGCTGAAAGACCTCGGTCTTGATCTTTTTGGGGTTCATTCCCGGGCCATGCCAGAAGGAACTGGTCTCATTATCAAAAAGATTCACGTTGACCAGCCAGTCAAGCTTAGTCAATCCCTCTCTGACCTTATTCGCATTGGCTCCCGAGCAGGACGGATTCATACCCCAGGCAAAAAAGCCGGTAAATTGGCCTTTATGCATGTCATCAAACAGCATTAGCCATGAGCAATTCTGGCCATCATCCAATTTGGGATGCCAGTCATATCCGAAATCATTTTCCTTTGTAGCTGCCTTGCCATACATGGATTTTAAATAGCTGACCATATACTTGGGACGGTTCTGCCACCAGTTGGCGCTCATGGGTTCTTTTGTCTTTGGAGTATTCATCTCGTTGTAGGTAGCCAGGTCTTTATGCTTGGCCTGCGGAGTGGGATTGTAGGCTGAGATGATGTGGAACAAGAGGGCCATATCGGTTGAGCCCTGTACGTTTGATTCTCCCCGCAACGCGTTGATACCGCCTCCGGCCATACCCATATTGCCCAGGAGCAACTGGATCATAGCCATAGTGCGGATATTCTGGGTACCCACTGTATGCTGCGTCCAACCCATGGCATAAAGTTCAGTCCCTACCCGGTCCGGTCTCCCGGTAGAACCATAGATCTGATAGACTTTCAAAAGGTCCTCTTTTGGAGTACCGGTTATTTGGGAAACAACATCCAGGTCATAACGAGCGTAATGTTCTTTTAATAACTGATATACACAGCGCGGATCCTGTAAAGTTGGATCCTTTTTGATAACCCCATTTTCGTCCGTTTCAAAGGCCCAATGTGACTTGTCATACTTTCTTTTCACCGGATCATAACCGCTGAAGAGTCCGTCCATAAAATCATACTTTGATCCCACGATAAATGAGGCATTGGTGTAATTCACCACATATTCCCTCTGGATCAGGTCGTTATCCAATATGTACTTGATCATACCTCCCAGGAAGGCGATATCCGTACCGGACCGTAATGCTACGTAATGATCCGCCTTGGCCGAAGTCCTGGTAAAGCGGGGATCGACGTGGATAAACACCGCCCCTCTATCCTGGGCTGCTTTTATCCACTTGTAAGACACAGGGTGATTTTCACAGACATTGCTCCCCATATTCAGAATGACGTCTGCATTTCTGAAGTCTATGTAATGATTGGTCATAGCGCCG
>JASEGX010000059.1:4506-12100 GCA_030017815.1 Thermodesulfobacteriota bacterium
CGAACGACTCTGCCAGAGCCGCTACAGTGGCGCTGTGTCAGATACGGGCCTGATGTTCTATCCAGATCAGGCCTAACCCCCGCAGGAATTGTTGATAGATAAAGCACTCCTCATTGTCGAGGGCCGCGCTGCCCACCGAGGCGATACCGTTTGTCCGGTTGACCACTTTTCCTTCGGCATTTTTTTCCATGAAGCTGGCATCACGGCTCTTTTTAATATTAGCGGCGATCTTGTTTAATGCCCACTCCCAACTTACCTCTTTCCACTTGGCGCTGTAAGGGGCGCGATACCGTACCTTCTTCAGCCGGTGGGGGTTATCATGTAATTGATACAGCGACGCCCCCTTGGCGCAAAGCGCCCCTTCACTGATAGGGTGATCCGGGTCGCCTTCAAAGTTAATCAATTTGCCGTTGGAGACGTGGGCAATCTGGCCGCAGCTCACCGAACAATAGCAGCAGATATGGGTGGTTTCCTTGGCATTCCTGATCCTGAGTTCAGCCGCATAACTCTCTATCGGGGAGAGGTCAAAACCGAGCTGGCTCAGTCCCAGCCCTGCTGCGGCCACGCCGGAGGCCTTGATAAAGTTACGACGTGAGATTTTCACAATAAAGTCCCCCTTTCGTTAAAAGTTTTTACTATAAACTTATCGGCAACATGCAAGCTAATCTTTAATCCCCCCTTCTCTCTTCATAATTATGTCAACTTTTATACAAACTATCCAGAAGTTATCTACCGTATAAGGAAGAGATGCTTACACGTTCTGTCCAACCGCTAGTCAGCGAAACTCAACAAAGAACAGCCCTTCAAAATTAAATTGCGATATGTTTCACTTAATTTGCCACAGACTTCCTTTGCAGTTCTTTGGGGCTCAACCAAAATTTATTTATTTTATAATAGGCTATCATTAAAAATCTACAAAGGTCAACAATTATCTACGGTCCCCAAATAGATATTTAAGTCCCCGGCATAGATAGGCAAATCTCAAAAGCCTCTAATGGAAGGTTTTTAAAGGAGAATCTTTTTGACAACGCCTTACTTTTAGACTATGTTGCACGCCGTGAACGGTAACCATTTCTTATCCCTGGTAAAAGACGACCTCCAGCGTATCGAAGCGGCCGTAGCTCACAATCTGTCCTCCCATGTACCATTTATCACACACGTCAGCCGGTACATACTATTTAGCGGAGGCAAGCGCATTCGTCCGCTCCTGATGATCCTCTCGGCCCGCATGTGCGACTGTCACGGTGACCACAAGTTTGACCTGTCCGCCATTTTTGAATACCTTCATGCGGCCACGCTATTACACGACGACGTGGTAGATAATGCGGAAATCCGCAGGGGAAAGGCCCCGGCCAAAGATGTTTATGGAAATCAGGCGGTTATCCTGGTAGGCGATTTCCTTTATTCAAAATCCTTGTTCATTTCTGCCCTCCAGGGCAATATCCGCATCATGGAAGTCCTCTTAAAGGCCACCACCCTCATGGCCGAGGGAGAAGTCCTGCAATTACTCAATGCCGAAAACCTTGAAATTACCGAAGACGAATACATGCAGGTTATACATCGCAAGACGGCCGTTCTTATGGCTGCCGCCTGTGAGGTAGGCGCCATCCTGGGTAATGTGCCTGCTGAAAAAGAAGAGGCCATGCGCTCCTATGGTGAAAATCTGGGGATAGCCTTCCAATTGACCGACGATGTCCTGGACTATACGGCAGACATAAAGGAGTTTGGCAAAAAAGTGGGAAATGATCTGTGTGAGGGCAAGGTCACCCTGCCTCTTATCTATGCCTTGGATAAGAGCACAAAGGCCGACCATGATAAGTTGAAAAAAATATTTGTGCAGGAGCACATCAGTCAGGATGATCTCATTACCGCACGAGGACTGATTGAAAGATATGGTGGGTTTGACTATACTTATGCCCTGGCCCGGAAATCGATCGAAAGGGCGAAGGATAGCCTCTCCGTCTTCCCTCCCTCCCCGACCAAAGATATACTTCTGGGACTGGCTGATTACATAATTACCCGCCGTAAGTAAACAATCTCAAAAACCGGCTACGCCGTGCAGTCCGCCATCAGCGATCAGCAGTCAGCTTTCAGCTTTGAGTCGCACTTGGAAGGTGCTCCTACAGAAGGGGCATGAAATTAGCATCCAGTAAAATAGACGGTGGACTTTGGCCGCCGTCAGCTATGAGCTATGAGCCATGAGCCATTAAATGACAAGCCTCAGAAAGTCTTCGGCTATGATTAATTCACCATCATAATGGCGGCGGCAGGGTTCGATTAAATCACTATCATCGCAGACCGGATAAAGATGCGTCAGCATCAGCCGCTTGCAACCGGCTTCCGCGGCCATCCGGCCGACCAGAGAGGGGGTCAGATGCCCTTCCACCTTCATGCCTTCGGGACAGGAGCACTCGCAGATAAACAGATCCGTCCGCCTGGCTAACTGAACCAAACCGGCTGAATAATCCGTGTCCCCGGAATAAACTATTGACCGGCCATCCTCTATATCAATACGGATAGCCAGACTCTCGGGGGTGTGCGGCACAAGAGAAAACCTCAGTTTCAGACCTCCCGGAAAAATAATCTTGTCTGTGTCTGCCTCCAACTCTTTAACCTGCATGAGGTCTGATGGCGGCACCACCCAATGGCCAAAGGCACTTTTCAGGGCCTCATATAACCCGGTAAACCGGCTGTGCGCTAATATAGTGAATGGTACGGTACGCTGGTAGCCAAGGTTATATTTAGTCGCAAAAAGAAAGGGTACCAGGTCTCCTACATGGTCAGGATGGAAATGGCTTAAGAAAATGGCGTCAATCTGATCAGCGGAAATACCGGCCTTTAATAACTGGCGCAATGTTCCCGCACCGCAATCGAGGAGCATTATATAATTGTTATAACGAATACAGGTAGCGGGTGCTGCACGGCGCAGAGACGGGACACCGGTACCGGAACCAACTACGATAATCTCGATCATTCCCGGCAAAGCCTCTTTCCAGCCTCAAAGGCCTCGGCCAAGGCAGTGGGATGTTCCAGTATAGCCCCTTTGTGGTCAATCTGGCGATAACCAAGGTATCCCGCAAAGGTGATGCCGATGGATTCAAGAAAGACACGCACCGTGGTGACTGAGCAATCAAAAAGATTTTTGCCCTTGGTGCCGCCCACAGACAGGAAAAAACCCTTACGGCCGCTCACCTCCGGCGCTGGAATCCGGTGGAGATAGGCCTTCTTACACCACAAGGCCTGACAGCGGTCGATCATGGCCTTAAGCTGGGCCGTAACACTGTAGAAAAATACCGGTGAAGCAATAATAATACGGCCTGCAGATTCCAGTCTGGAATAGATCAACTGCATATCATCCTGGACCACGCATTCGCCGGTCTCCTTGCAGGAACCACATTCCACACAAGGAGCAAAGTGGAGATCCCGGAGGAAGACCTCTTCAATAAGGGCACCGGTTTCGGCAGCCCCGCGCAACATCTCCTTGAGAAGAAGATCTGAATTGCCGCCGGCCCGCGGGCTGGAATAGATGCCGATAACCTTCAAGACCCGTCTTACCTCACCTTCCCATTTTTTTCTTCATATCAGCCAACAATTCATAAGGAATGCGCAGACTCCCTCGTCCCCGGCCCAGTTTAATGCCGGGCTTATAGTCTCCATGATAGTCCGTACCCCCGGTAGGTATAAGATGATGCCTGTTGGCGATCCTTTGATAGCCCCGCGTCTGTTCCGGTGCATGTTCGGTATAGAAGACCTCCAATCCCTTGAGACCGGCAGCTTCTAACTCGCCTACTACCTTCTCCACCTCTTCCAGAGATTTATTTAAAGAGCCGGGATGGGCCAGCACCGCTATCCCACCGGCCCGGGTAATAAGTTTAATGGCCTCTGCCGGCGTAAGGCGAAATTTCTCTACATAGGCCGGTCGCCCCTTTTTCAGATAAATATCAAAGGCCTCCTGTAAGGTGGAGACAAAACCTTTCTGTACAAGGAGCTCGGCAATATGCGGCCGGCCCACCTGTCCGCCTCCGGCTACCCGCAAAAGCTCTGCGTAGCTTACCTCTATATGCAGGGAATGGAGTTTTTCTATTATTCGCTGATTACGGGTCTCCCGGGAATCCTGCAGTTTCCGGAGCGCCGCAAGCAGCTCTGCAGAGGTATAGTCGATAAAATAACCCAGTATGTGCATGGAACCGGATGGGATCTCCGCGCTGATCTCGATACCGGGTATGACCTCAAAATTGAGCCTCTCCCCCTCGGCCAAGGCCTCAGCCACACCTTCTACCGTATCATGATCGGTGACAGCCACGGCCTTGAGGCCGCTTTCCCGCGCCTTACAGACCAGTTCGGCCGGGGTCAGGCTTCCATCCGAGGCCGTGGTATGGCAATGGAGATCAATCAGATCAGGCATGCCGACCCTTCCGTCGGCTAGGACTTTTTCCCTCGGCAAAGGCTATGGGAATAATCTCCTCCATCCTTGTCAAAAACTTAAAATCCAGGCCCTTTTTAACATCATCCGGGATCTCTTCCATGTCCTTCTCGTTTCGCTTTGGAAGAATAATCGTCTTTATCCCGGCCCGGCTGGCCGCCAGGACCTTGGACTTTATACCCCCCACCGGCAGGATGCGGCCGCGCAGAGTTATCTCCCCGGTCATAGCTGCCTGGCTATTGACCGGCTTATTGGTCAGAAGAGACACCAGGGCGGTAAATATGGCCACGCCGGCAGAAGGCCCGTCTTTAGGTATAGCGCCCGCCGGCACATGGATGTGTATATCATTTTTCTCAAACAAATCCTCGTCAATTCCCAGGCCTTTGGCCTTGGAGCGGACAAAGCTCAAGGCTGTTTCCGCCGACTCTTTCATCACCTCGCCCAACTTGCCGGTGAGCAACAATCGGCCATTGCCTTTCATTTTTGTCGCCTCAATGAAAAGGATCTCACCGCCAGCCTGTGTCCAGGCCAGTCCGGTAGCCACCCCGGCCACAGCCGTACGATCCGCTACCTCCGAGTAAAACTGGGGTGGCCCTAGGAACTCCGGCACCGCATCGGCACTAACTACAAACTTCTCCATCTCACCGGCAGCCACTCTCTTGGCAATGCCGCGGCAAATAGCGGCAACCTCCCGCTCCAGATTCCTCAACCCGGCCTCGCGGGTATATTCGCTTATAATCTTCTGTATGGCCTTCTTCTCAAAACGTACCTGTTTAGGTTTTAGGCCATGTTCAGCCAGTTGCCTGGGGATAAGGTATTTCTGGGCGATCCGCACCTTCTCTTCGTCAGTGTAACCTGGCAATTCCAGTACCTCCATACGATCGAGAAGGGCAGGCGGAACCGTATCCAGGAGGTTGGCGGTCGTAATGAACATAACCTTAGAGAGGTCAAACGGAACATCCAGGTAATGATCGGAAAACGTATTATTTTGTTCCGGGTCCAATACCTCCAAGAGGGCTGAGGCCGGATCTCCCCTGAAATCGGCGCCAAGCTTATCTATCTCATCCAGGACAAAAACCGGATTATTGGAACCGGCCCGACGTATGCCCTGGATAATACGGCCGGGTAACGCCCCGATATAGGTTCTCCGGTGCCCCCGGATCTCTGCTTCATCCCGCACCCCGCCCAGGGAGATACGCATAAACTTTCTCCCCAGGGCCCTGGCCACAGATCGTCCCAGGGAAGTCTTACCCGTACCGGGCGGCCCGACGAAACAGAGGATGGGCCCCTTCATGTCAGCCTTGAGCTTTCTTACCGCCAGATACTCAATAATCCGTTTCTTTACCTTCTCCAGATCATAATGATCTTCATCCAATATCTTCTGGGCATCCGCTATGTCCAGACTATCCTCGGTGCGTTCATGCCAGGGCAGATCCAGAATCCAGTCCAGATATGTCCTGGCTACCGTATATTCGGCCGAAGAGGGGTGCATCCTGGCCAGACGGCCGAGTTCACGCATGGCCTCTTTATTTACTACCTCGGGAAGCTTCTTCTCCTCTACCTTAGCCCGCAGTTCATCTATCTCGACACTCAGTTCATCCTTTTCACCCAACTCCTTTTTAATAGCCTTTAACTGCTCCCGCAGGTAATATTCCCGCTGCGTCTTATCAATTTCCCCCTTGACCTGGGTGTGTATCTTTCGGCCAAGCTCCAGAATCTCTGTCTGTCGGGTAACCAGCCGCATCACCTTTTCCAGTCTGGCCTTGACCTCCAGGGTCTCCAGTATATCCTGGCGTTCGGATATGGAGATATTCAGACTGGAAGCAATCATATCCGACAGGGTCCCCGGATCATCGATATTTAAGGCAATTGTACCCAATTCAGAAGGGATGTGGGGGCTTAATTCCAATATCTTTTGAAAGAGATTGCGCAGATTATAAACAAGGGCCTCGGCCTTTTTGTCTTTAGCCACCTTATCATATAGACGTTCTAACCGGGCCTTCATATACGGCTCCGTGGAGGTTATGCCTGCATTCCGCATGCGGGCCACCCCCTGCACCAGCAGGCGCACCTGGTCTTCCTGGACCTTCATCATGCGCAGGATTTGAGCTGAGGTTCCCACATCATAGAGTTCCCCCTTGGGTTCAGACTTGGTTGTAAATACGGCCGCCAGACGCTCGCCGGAAAGGGCGTCATCAATGAGCTTGACCAGTTTCTTATCTGATATAGTCAAAGGGATAACCATCTGCGGGAAAAGAACGGTGTCTTCTACCGGAATTACCGGCCATTCTTCAGGCCATTTAATGCCTTCATCCCGTATCTCTTCGACCTTTATTTCTTCTTTTTGTCCAGTCATGAGCGTTATCTACTCCTTTAAGGTTAAAGTCACTGCAACCCTATGCTATCTCCACACGATAGGTCCTTCTAGTTTTAGGCAGAGTTATGTATAATAAGCCGTTCTTATAGGAGGCCGCGGCCCCATCACTTTCTACGGCAGAAGGAAGCCTTAACACCCGCTCAAACGTGCCGTAGGCTATCTCCATCTGGTAAAATTTTCTGGACCGGGAGCCGCTCTCGCCCTCACGGGTGCCGACGATCCGGAGCAGGTCATTGTACAGGGTTATATCCAGGCGTTCCTGTTTGACTCCTGCGGCATCAACCAGAACCACGACCTCTTTCTCGGTCTCATAAATATCCACCGCCGGGACCCAGGCCCTATTAGGCGGCATCATTCCAGCCGTCTTGAAGACGTCGCCCACCATTTTGAGCATATCCCGATGGATATCTCCCAATATCCTGCCGGTGCGGATGGTAATAATTGCCATACTGCCTCCTTAGTCAAGGTTATCCCTGATATTATCATTAAATAGTCATCCTCTGCTTAATGTCAAGGGAGTTGTCGCGGCAATGTCAAAGTAGATTGAAGCCAATTGATTTGGCTCGCTATGTGTTCTGTTTGAAATACGCTGAATCCCCTTACCCCTTTAATAAAATTTCCCCTGTCCCCTCTTTGCCAAAGGGCGGGTACCTGCAATGTTCCCCCCCCTTTGGCAAGAAGAGGCTTTGGGGGATTTAAAATGGAAAATATAAGAGAAATGGGCTATAAGTAAACTTATGAGCCTCTTGCAAAAGCCTCCATTCTGTCATTCCCGCAGCGATTCTGAGCGGGAA